>JAILDQ010000170.1 GCA_024689365.1 Treponema sp.
ATTAAAATTTTCCTCAACTTTTAAGCCTTTTTTGCCGATAATTTGAAAGAAGAATTGGCGAAATAGCGCCAAAGGTGGAAAAAAATGGCCGTTTCAAAAAAAGCGTTAAAAAACAACGGTTGCAAATTAAAGGGGTCTCTAAAAAAATGCGGATTTGACCGCTGGCGTTATTTCTTTAACGGAATCAACGCGGCCAGCGGCGAGGAACGCTTGTTCTTCATAGAATTGATGACTGAAAATCCCGCTTTGAGCGCCGAAAATTCAATTTTGCCGAATGCGGGCAAAGAAGAAAAAATAGATTCGTCGGACTTGCAGGCCGCGCTTGCCGGAAATTTGGAAATAAAGTCTAGCGGCGGACAAAAAGTGATTCCAAGCTTTGGCTGCGTGAGGGCTGGCGTTTTTGGAAGCCGTCCCAAGCAGTTGAACCGATTTTTTGCCAACAGCGAATTTGACTGGCAAAAGCGGGGTTTTGGAGTGAAGGCCGGCGGCTGCGCTTTTTCGGACAACGAGCTTTACGGCGTCGTTTCCATTACGGAAGTTGAAGCCCGTTCCTTTAGCGAATGGGGAACTTCTTCCGGCCGCATGGAATGGAATTTAAAGTACGAGCGCGATTACGACGCTCCGCAAACTTCTTCCAAGCAGGGAAGCTTTTGGCTTGCGGGCGGCCTTACGGCTAGGTTTTCTGGAATGGTAAGGCTTGACGGAGATGAATACGCGGTTTCTCCAGACCATTCCTTTGGCTACGTTGACAAGTCTTGGGGAAGCGCTTTGCCGATTCCCTTTATGCACGTTTCTTCGGGCCGCTTGACGAGCATTTTTACAGGAAAGGTGATGAAGGATTCAGCCTTTGCGATAGAAGGCGACTACGACGGCCGCCTTGTGGCTTTGGCAAAATTTGAGGACGAATGCTATGGCTTTGGTCCTCAGCAAAAAATAAAGAAATACGCTTGCCATTGGTCATGCGTCCGAGTTCCGACAAACGACGGAAACGAGGAATTGCATTGGTCGGCGAGCGTCAATTGCAAAAAATACATTCTTGACGTTGACGTTTTTTGCCCCGCGGCGGAAATGCAAGTCAAAGATTACTGGCAGCCGGACGGAAGCTTGCTGAAAGTTTTGTGCGGCGGCTCAGGCTACGGCGAGATTCGCCTGTACAAGCAAATCAAGAAGTCGCTGGAATTGATTCAGCACGCGAAGATTCTTGGCGCTTCTTGCGAGTACGGAGAAAAGGACGCAGCTGAAGACTAAAAAAAAATTAGTCTTGCTGTCTGACGGCCGTATTTAATTAGTTGATTGGAGTTGCGGAAAGTGGGTTAGGGGATTTCCGTGACTATGACATATTGCGGAGATTTTGAGTTTAGCTGGAATGGAAACCCTAACGCGATTTCTGACTTTTATATTTTTCGCTTGCGTTCTGCTTTTTGGCGGAATGAACTTGGAGGCCCAAACTATTTCAGTGGCCCCAAGCTCTGAGTCCGCGGAAAATGCAGAAAGCCTTTCCTCTCCTCAAAACGAAGGCGATCCGGAAGCGGCGGCGGAGGCTTCCCTTGACGGAACCGAACTGCCCTACAATCCGACTGACGGCCAAGCCTCTTCTTCCGTATTGGGCGCGGCGCCAACCCTCAAAACTCCAAGCCCTGTTCACGGCCTTTGCTGGAGCAAAAACAACGGCCACTTTGCCCTTACCGAACAAAACGCGATTTTTATCCGCGACGGCTTTGACAACCATTTGGTTCACACTATGGGCTACGACGGCGCGATTAGCCTTCAATTTGCCTGGGACGTTGTGACCCAAAGCGACATGTTCATGGCGCTGAGCGGCGGCGGAAAATTCAGCGTTTGGAATTTTAACGACCTTCCGAATCAAACGGTAATCTCCGGCGAAGTTGAGCCTTCTTATTCTGTCCAACTTTCAAACGAAAGGCGGGTTACGGCCAGCGCCTTTAGCCATTCAGGAAACCACATGGCGGTTGCCTTTGACGACGGCAGCGTCAATATGTCAATCGTTTTGCACTACACGCAAAAGATTTCTGACAAAAGCCTTACGGGGCATTTGGGAAACGTCTTTGCCTTGGACTTTAGCAGAAACGACGGCTTTTTGGTCAGCTCCGGCCTTGACGACAAGCTTTTCATTTGGAACGCCACCGACGGAAGCAAGGTAAACTCGATGCAGTTTTACAGCGGAAGCGGCGCGGGCGCCTTGTTCACTCC
>JAILDQ010000243.1 GCA_024689365.1 Treponema sp.
CCAAAATTTTTGAATCAAACGAAACTGTTTTTGAAAGAATGTAAACGTCGTAAAAATCGCGTGGGCGTGTGTTCAAAAGGCCGCGGGAAATTATTGTTTCCAGTTTTTCCGCTAGGATTGTTTCGACGGGGTAGGAGAGAATTGGTATTGTTTCTTCGTTGAAAAGCCTTTTGTATGAATATTGCAGGGGGCTTGGAGTAACGGCATCGCCTGTTGATATATCTATGGAAAGCGGAGTCAATATTGATTCGTATTTTGCTTCCAACTTCAAGCAAAAGCCGCCGTACACATCGTCCTTTCTGATTGGCGCGAGGGAATTTATTTTGTATTCAATGCCGTCGTCAGCATGGACGGCAATAATTTCCGCGGCTGCTGATTGTATTTTTTCTTCTGTGAGTTCTAAATTTTTTAATGTCGCGTCCATGTCCATGGTGGAACGGACATTAAGCCCCACGATGGATGATACAAGAATCCCGCCTTTTATGATGAAGTTGTCTTTATATTTTGTTTTGGAAAGCCGGTCAAGAAAACATTCAAACATATAGTTCTGCAAAACTACTTGCGCGGTAATGCCATGTTTTTTTGCGTAATTGTTTATTTTTGCCCTAAGGCTCATTGCTTTTGGCGTCGTTTGCTTCATAAGAGCACCTCCATGTATTTTCTGACTTGAGCCGAGACTTTGAATGTTTTTGAGTACTCGTAAAGGCGGAACAAGTCTTTTGCCTTTGAGCGGGCGTAATTTTTAATGGCGGCAACTACAGTTTCTTCGTCTATGCGGGAGCGGCTGCGCAAAATGTCGCAAATTGTTCGCTCTGCATTGTAGCATCGGACGAGATTTCCAAATGTTGTTTTCTTTTCTATGACTCCAATCGTGAACAGTTTTGGTTTTATGTAAAAGCAGTCGCAAGTGTTTCTCATTGCAAGCGGCAACATTTTATTTGATGGAATTGTTACAGTCAACCTAAATGGAGTTCGCTCTGAAAGATTGTTAAGGAAAAGGGCGCTTTCATGTGAAAAAATGGAGTGCTTGCATTTTAAACTGAATATAAACATGTCGTCGATTACTGTGTCTGTGATTGCGTAAATTCCATGCGCGAGACGTTCAAGTTCTCCAGATCTTACGTATTTTGCAATCGTCGGTTTTGAAATGCCAAGCTGCAAAAATTGAGAAGTTCTTATGATGTTGTTGTTGCGTTTTGCAAAGTCTTCAATCTTTTTTTCCATTTTTTAGCCCTTTCACTTTTAGACTGATATTATATATCATTTCAGTTTAAAAGTAAAGCATTTTTTCGCATAAAAAAAAGACCCGCGAAACATCGCGGGCCTTTCTAGTCAGTAATCAATTATCGTTTACAAACCAAGAAGCGCTGCGTATTCTTTGAGCGCGCCGTCGTAGTTCTTTGCCAAAACGGTTTTTGCCAAAACTTTTCCAAGCTGAACGCCTTCCTGGTCAAAGGAGTTTACGTTCCACAAGAAGCCTTGGAACATTACCTTGTTTTCAAAGTGGGCGAGAAGGGCTCCCAAAGTTTTTGGAGTGAGGCGCTTTCCGTAAATCAAGCTTGACGGGCGCTCTCCGGCAAAGAACTTGTTGGGGTTCTCGTTGTCTTTTCCGCAAGCAAAGGCGATGATTTGCGCGGTTACGTTTGCGCAAAGCTTTTGCTGGCTTGTTGAATCCTGGATGTTCACGTCGTTTCCAGTCTGGTTTTCCTTAAAGGCGATGAACTGGAGAGGAATGATGTTTGTTCCCTGGTGCAAAAGCTGGTAGAAGGAATGCTGGCCGTTTGTTCCCGGCTCGCCAAAAATTACAGGGCCTGTAACGTAATCGATTTTCTTTCCGTCGCGGTTTACGCTCTTACCGTTTGATTCCATGTCAAGCTGCTGCAAGTGGGCCGGAAAGCGGCTGAGGCCTTGCGAGTAGGGAAGAATCGCGGTTGAAGGATATTCCTGAACGTTGCGCTCGTAAACGCCGATAAGCGCGTCGAGCATGGCCGGATTTTTGCGGATGTCTTTTTCTGTGGCTGTCTTGTCGGCGGCGGCAGCTCCGTCAAGGAAGCAGGCGAAAACTTCCGGGCCAAAGGCAAGGGACAAAACGGCTCCGCCAACTCCAGAAGTTGAAGAGTAGCGGCCGCCGATAAAGTCGTCCATATAGAAGGCTTCCATGTAATCAGGGTTGTGGGCAAGGGGGCTTGTTTCGCTTGTAACGGCAATCATGTGCTTTGAAACGTCAAGGCCCGCCTTTTTGAGAGCGTCCTTTACAAAAGATTCGTTTGTCAAAGTTTCAAGCGTTGTTCCGCTCTTTGAAACCAAAATGAAAATTGTCTTTGAAACGTCGATTGACTTAAGAACGCTTGTGGCGTCGTCAGGGTCAACGTTGGAAATGAAGTGGGCTTCCATCTTGAACTTGTCGTTTGCCTTGGCCCAGTTTTCCAAAGCCAAGTACATCGCGCGAGGGCCCAAGTCTGAGCCGCCGATTCCAATCTGGCAAACTGTCGTGAACTTTTCGCCCTTTTCGTTTACGATTTTTCCTTCGTGAACCTTGTTGGCAAATTCCGCGATTCTCTTTTGCTCGGCAACGTAAAAGTCGCGCTTGTTCTTTCCGTCAGCCATAACGTCTTTTCCCAACTGGCCGCGAGTCAACTGGTGCAATACCATGCGCTTCTCGCCAGTGTTGACGACTTCGCCGTTGTAAAGCGCCTCGAATTTTTCGTTAAGCTGGGCTTCGGCAGCCAGGTCTGAAAGCGCCTGCAAAACTTTTTCGTCAACTTGCTTCGCGGCGTAATTGTATGTCAAGCCTTCCGCCATCGGAACCGAATACTCTTTGACGCGCTTTGCGCCGTCTGAGCCTAAAACGCTTTTTAGTGAAACAGCGTTCTTCAATGACAAAAGTTTTTTAAAGCTTGAAAGGGTGTCAAGATTTTCCCAAGAAATCATGTTTGGCCTCTTTTAATAAAGATTTTAATGAAAAAGATTTTAGCGCAAAGCCCGGAATTATTCAACAAGCCGCTTGCGCGAAATCCGCCCGAAACAACGGTTAGGGTCTTGCATGCAACAGCGCGAAGATGAAGCCCCCAATCCCGCCGCGCTCGCGCGAAATCCGCTCGAAAGAACGATTAGGGTCTTGCAAACAAAAACACGAAGATGAAGCCCTCAACCCAAGCCGCGCTTGCGCGAAATCCGCTCGAAACAACATTTAGGGTCTTGTAAGCAGCAATACGAGCGGTTTAGTCCACCACACCCCCATGCACTTCGTCGATCAAGGCGGAGTATAAGGTCATAAGGTCTTTGTTTGAGCGGCGCAAGGCGGCGGCGATGCGGCGGGCGATTCTGTACATTACAAAATGGCCCAGGACAGGCTCTTCGTCGCACAGTTCCTTGAAGCGGCCGCCGTCAAGGCGCAAGGTGTCGCAGTTTGTCAAAGCGTAAACGGAAGCCGACCTTGTGTCTTTGTCGATGAGGGCCACTTCTCCAAAAAAAACGTTTTGCTCCGCCGCTAGGTTCACAACCGCGAATTGTTCGTTGCTTGGAGTCATTCGTTTTACTTGGACGCTTCCCTCGTGCAGTATAAAAAGAGAGTCGCCGATGTCGCCTTCTTTTATGATTATTTCGCCGGCGTTGAATTTAACGTGTTCAAGAAGCTCGCAAACTTTTTTTAGTATTCTTACGTGCTCTTCGTTCTTGACGTCAAGGTCCGAAAAAATTTCAAGCTTGCAAATGCGTTCAATCAAATCTTCTGAAAATTCCATTTTTTCGCGCTCCTTTTTTTTATCAATCCTGTTCGCCGCATATGAAAATAGCCTTTGAGCTGTCAGGAATTATGTAGTCGTCGGAGGGGTTGAAAACCGGTATGTTGCTTTTTAGCGTTTTGACTTTTTTCAAGTTGCTTACGATTTTTTCCATGTCCGGATTTTTTTGCGCCTCGGCAAGGGCTTCTTTTCTTCTAAGGTAAAAGTTGCCGGTGTTCTCCAGAACGCCAATCAAAATGTCCCTGGTCTCCAATGACTTTTTGTATTCGCCGTAACTTAGGCCGACAAAATTAGCCGGAATGCTTTTTAGCGCAAGGCCGGTGTCGTTTTCTTTTGCCGCCAGCTCCCTCAAGATGTGGCTCATTCCTTTTCCGCTTGAGGCTTGGACCAAAAGGTTTTGCTCGTAGTCGGCGGCAAGAATTATTTCGTCGCAGCGGGCGAGCGAAAGATGCTTTTCAAATTTTGAATCGATGATTTCCGCGACGCAATAAATTCTTGGGTTCATGTTTTTGATTGTGATTACGCCAAGAACCGTTCTTGAATCGACTTCCAGCGAGGAAAATTCTTCCGAATGGTCGGCGAGAATCAAGGCTCTTTCGGCGCTTTTTATTTGAGCCTTTGAAAGGCTTTCTTCGTCTGTAAAGTCTCCGCGAAGGAAATTTATCGCCTTGAACTTTTCGTTTGACTGAATCTTTTCCATTTCGGAGCGGGGAGCGTTGTTCAAAAGCACAATGCGTTCAGTGGGAATTTCGGAATTCGCTTCAAGGATTCCAAGAAGGATTCTTTCAAAGCCAGGCTTCCATCCGCAGATTAAAAAATGCTCTTTCATCTTTGTCATTTTTAAAAGTCCTTTATCTTTTTTTTGCTGTCTGTCCAAAAGAAACGACGCGAATTTTCCCGATAGCGCGCCAAAAATCGCGACTCCAACGATTAGCAAAATAATCGCGGCAAGGCGGCCAAAGAATGATTCTGGCGCTATGTCTCCGTAGCCAACGGTTGTGATGGTTACGATTGTGTACCAAATCGCGTCGAACAAAGTGTTTATTTTTGAATTGGTCGCCTGCTCGGATATGAAAATCGTGAGCATTATTACTATGAGAATGAGAAAAATTATGATGAACGCCAAAACTGACGGATTTGAAAAAAAATCGGCGCATTTTACAAGGAATTTCTTTAAAAGCGCCCGCTTTTTTCCTTCACTTTTTTTCATATTAAATAGAATAATAGCGCAAAAACCGAAAATATTGTAGTCTTTTTTGCAAAAAGTTATAAAAAAACGAATTTTTTAAAAAACAATGGCGAAAAAAGTCAATGCGCGCTATAATTGAAAGTCTAAGGCTTTGCCAGGGATTTTTTATGGATAAGAACTTTTTTTCGCGCAAAAAAATAGATGAGATTGACGGCGCTTTAAAAAATATTTCCTCTGAGAAAAAAATTCCTTTTTTCTTTTTCTACTTAAGCCTTGGCCTGTATTTTATAATTTCTATTGTGGTGGCAAAGGTTTCCAGCGACCGCAGCATGTTTATGTTCATGGGGAACAGGATTCCTGTCTCGGCTTTTGCCGGAGTCTTCGCGTCCATGGGCAATATTTGCTTGGTTTTTATGGTTGTCTTTTTTGGCGACATTGGCTTTGCGGTCGCGCTGACGATTCTTTGCCTTCAGTTTCCGATTTTGCTGAACGGAATTGTTTCGCGCCGAGAGTTCACGAACATTCCCGGCTCCTTTTCAAACATTTTCGCGATAGTTTCAAACGTCATAATTTATTTGAACAACAAGCGAATCGAGCGCTTCCAGGAAAAAATGCGCGAGTTGGTCATTACGGACGCCCTTACAGGCCTTCCAAACCACTACGCTTGTTCAGAGCTTGCAAAGGATTACGTCAAGAAGGGCTTGAAGTTTGCCGTCGTTTCCATTGAGCTGGAGAATTTCAAGAGCATAAACGACACGATGGGGCATGACACCGGCGACAAGGCTTTGAAAGCAATCGCCGAGCGCTGGAATGCTTTGGCTGACTCTTCCAATCCCAATCAAAAAGACTTTGTGGCCCGCCTTAGCGGTTCGGACTTTTTCATCTTGCTGCGCGACTATGATTCCAGCGAAGATTTATTAAAGAAAATAAACCGCTACAAGGAAGAGCTTGAAAAGAAAATAACTATTGACGACTGCGACTACTTTATGACCGCCGCTTTTGGCTACGCGGAATTTCCCCTCGACTCAAAAGACGCGAATTCCCTCTTGGCTTACGCAAGCGCCGCGATGCACGACATTAAGAGGCGGGGAGGCGGAGTCTTGCGCTTTTTGCCGATTCACGCAAAGACAGCCCAAACTTTGGAAATGGAAAGAAAAATCCGCGGCGCCTTGGAAAAGGACTTGGTTTTCTTCCAGTTGCAGCCGCAGTTTGACCTTTCAAAAAAATTGCGGGGCTTTGAGGCTCTTGCCAGAATGAAGGACACTGACGGCTCTGTCATAAGCCCCGCTGACTTTATTCCCGTTGCCGAAAAAGTTGGCTTGGTTGACCAAGTTGACGCCAGGGTCTTTAGGCTGGCCGCGAAATTCTTGGCCGACCTCATGAAAGAAACCGGCGTTCAAACAACCCTTTGCGTGAACGTTTCAGTCCGCCACTTGATGAAGAACAATTTCTTGGACGAGTTGCAGGAAATCATAAAGGCGAGCGGAATCAAGCCGGAAAATTTGGAAATAGAAATAACGGAGTCGATTATGATTGATTCCGCGGAAAAAGCCCTTCAATGCATAAAGCAAGTCAAGGAAATGGGCGTCAAGGTCGCGATTGACGATTTTGGAACCGGTTATTCTTCGCTCAGTTATTTGAACAAATTCCCCGCGGACATGCTGAAAATCGACAAATCTTTCATCGACGTAATGAACACAAGCGAGTCCTCAAAGCAGTATGTCGCCACAATCATTTCAATCGGCCACATCCTTAACCTCAAGGTGATTTCTGAAGGCGTTGAGACTGCCGACCAATTGGAAACCTTGCAAAAGATTGGCTGCGATTACATTCAAGGCTTTATTTGGGGCCGGCCCCTTCCGCCCGACGAAGCCGAAAAACTCATTCGGGCTTAGTCGAAATCCCCCGCTTCCCTCAATTTTTCTCTTGAAAAAAAACTTCAAGTTTGCTAAAATTATTTAATTTTATTTCAAATTGACGGAGCGCGTATGTTCGCAAAAATCAACTCAATTTTGGACGCCATCGACAGTTTTGTCTGGGGCTTGCCGCTGATCATCCTGATTCTTGTAACAGGAATTTTCCTCACGGTCATCTTGCGCGGAGTTCAGTTCTCGCAGTTGAAGTTCGCAATTTCTTCAATTTTCAGAAAGTCTGAAAAAGGCGAAGAAGGCGAGCTTTCCAGCTTCAAGGCCTTGTGCACCGCTTTGAGCGCCACAATCGGAACCGGAAACATCGTAGGCGTTGCGACCGCTATCGGAATTGGCGGACCAGGAGCGCTCTTTTGGATGTGGCTCGCCGCTCTTTTGGGAATGGCCACAAAATATTCTGAATGCTTGCTCGCGATTCACTTCCGCGAAGAAAAGGCTGACGGCCACATTTTGGGCGGACCTTTCTATACATGTGAAAAAGGCGTTGGCGCCAAGTACCCTACATTGGGAAAATTGCTCGCCGTTCTTTTTGCAATCTTTGGAACAATGGTTGGCTTGTTCGGAATCGGAACATTCAGCCAGGTCAACTCAATCACAAGCGCGGTTGAGACTTTCGCAAAGACGGCCAGCTCAAATCTCTCTTCAATTTCAGTTGCGGGAATCGGCGACTACACAGTTGTAGTTGTAGTGACATCAATCGTTTTGGCGATTGTGGCGGCCTTGGTAATCATCGGCGGCCTTAAGCGCATCTCAACAGTTGCCAGCGTAATCGTTCCTGTAATGGCTGTCGTTTACTTTGTTCTTGGAATGTTCGCGATTTTGTGCAACTTGTCTTTGTTGTCTTCAGCGATTGAGCAGATTTTCCAGGGAGCCTTTGGCTTCAAGGCGGCCGCCGGCGGCGCTGTCGGAGCGATGATTGTCGCCATGCAAAAGGGCATCGCCCGCGGAATCTTCTCTAACGAAGCCGGTTTGGGTAGCGCCCCGATCGCCGCTTCCACAGCGAAGGTTGAGCACGCCGTTCAGCAGGGAATCATCTCTATGACCGGAACTTTCTTTGACACAATCGTAGTTTGCTCTATCACAGGCTTGGTAATCGTAATGAGCGGCTCTTGGTCCAACCCGGATTTGGCCGGCTTCCAAATTACAAACGCCGCCTTCCAGAGCCTCTTGCCGGTCGTTCCAAAAGTAGCGATTTCCTTTGTATTGATGGTTTGCTTGGTTCTCTTTGCCTTTACGACAATCTTGGGCTGGGACTTCTACTCAGAGCGCTGCATCGAATACCTTTCAAAGGGCAACATGATGCCGGTAAAGGTTTACCGCTGGCTTTACATTGCGGCCGTATTCATCGGACCTTACATGACAGTAAGCGCCGTA
Source organism: Treponema sp. (assembly GCA_024689365.1). Lineage (GTDB taxonomy): Bacteria > Spirochaetota > Spirochaetia > Treponematales > Treponemataceae > Treponema_D. The sequence continues at coordinate 8,235 of JAILDQ010000243.1, forward strand.
TGGACAATCGCCGACATCGTTAACGGCTTGATGGCCATCCCCAACATCATCTCTCTCTTGATCTTGTCAGGAACCATTGTAAAGCTTACAAACGACTTCTTCAGCGGAAACAAGCTTTACAGAATTGGCTACGACTTTGCCAACAATCCTGTTTCAGCAGAGTAAACTTGACGCAAGCCGCTTTTTACTGATATAATTAAACCGTGGACTTTCTTTTGAAGGCCCGCGGTTTTTATTTAGGAGAAAAAAATGATTGCTTTGATTTTAGGTTTGCTTTTTATTGCCTTTACAGTTTTTAGCGTTTTGCCTTCAATGCCGCTTCAATGGGGCGA
>JAILDQ010000248.1 GCA_024689365.1 Treponema sp.
GTGGCGGACGGCCGCTATGACTATATAGAAACCGGCTCGTTGATAAGCATTAAAAAAAATGTGAAGGACATAGTCATTCCGTCGGAGGAACATAAGATTCCTGTTTATCCTATGGACTACGAAGAATTTATGTGGGCGGTCAGAAAAGACTCTTACGGCGTTTTGAGGGAACTGTACAAAACGAACAGGCCCGTTGGAAACGCGGTCAATCGTTCCCTTATGCGGGATTTTAGAATCTATATGGCGGTAGGCGGAATGCCGCAAGCGGTTCAAGCGTATGTGGACGGTAAAAATTTTTCGCAGATAGACAGAATCAAGCGGGACATCATCGATTTGTACATAGACGACTTTAAGAAAATCGACGAGTCGGGGCTTATCGGAAAAATGTACAAATCAATACCAAGCCAGTTGGCGATCGGCAAAAAGCGCTATGTTGTTTCAAGCGCCACGCAAAAAAGAAAGACGCAAAAAGATATGGAGCGCCTGTCCGACTTGCTTGATTCAAAAACAGTGATTCCATGCTTTAACGCGCTCAATCCAAGCGCGGCGCTTTCGCAAACTCAGGATGACGACACGTTCAAGCTGTATCTTTCTGACGTGGGGCTTTTTACAGCCATGATTTTTGAAGCATCGCCAAGCGCCGGCGAAAACATTTACGCAAAGCTTTTGAGCGACAAGCTTCCCGCCGACTTGGGCTATCTTTACGAAAACGCCGCTGCGCAAATAATAACCGCCGCAAGCCGCGCGCTTTATTACCACACTTGGCAAAAAAAAGGAAGCGTCCATAGCTATGAAATAGATTTTTTGTTGCAGTCCGGCGCGAAAATCGTTCCTCTGGAAATAAAGTCTTCCGCAAACAAATTTCACGAATCCATCGACGTTTTTTGCAAGAAATATTCTAAGCATGTTTCAAGCGCATTCCTGCTTTCTCAAAAAGACGTTGGCCGGGAAGGAAGCCTCATGTTAAAGCCGATTTACATGCTGCCTTTTATATTGGAAGATTTGTAAGCGCCAATGTCGGAAGGCGGATTTTTTGCAGCGACCGGTTACAAATCGTAACCGGTTGTTTTTTTGTTTGAAATTTCGACTTTTTTCGCTCCCGCCTTTTCGGGACTAAACTCCTGACTTTTCCGGGATTAACTCCTGACTTTTTGATTCCTTTTTACTCAATACAAGATTTGTTTTTTATTGTAAAATGTTTGCAAATACGGATGTAATTCCGTAAAAAAAGTCGGCGGACATTAAACGCGGAGGAAAAGTAAATGAAAAAAATATTGTTGGCAGCAGCTATAGCTGTGTTTTCAATTTTCGGTGTGTTTGCAGAAACACCGCTGGAATGTTTTTACTACGAACTTTGTTCACAAAAAGTTCTTGATAGACTTGGGCTTAAGGGGGATTTTCTTTATGTTTCTGTGAAAAATGGTGATGAGTATCCTCGTGTCATTGAGTATCCAAAAGAGATTGAAGGCTTTCCCGTTGTTGCAATCGAACTGCCTTATGATTTAATGAATGGCAGGAGAATGGTAGAAAAAATTTCTATTCCTGAAACTGTGCAGTTGATCGATAGGGACTATTCAGACTTTCAAGCAAGCATTAGGGAAAATTTAGTGAAGCTTATTGAGTATACAGGAGAAACTTCAAAGCCTTTGTACTTTGTCGATGGTACTAATAACGCGGGAGAAGCGATATTTGTGGGTTCGATGCCGCAAAAAGGCCGAAAGATTTATTGTAAAGGCGTTTATGTTCGTGATGTAGGAAACAGCTTTGTTTTTACCAAAAATTTTGTCTTTGACAAAGCCCACAATAATGGCGATTTTAATAACGAAAATCCATATTTTAACAGCCCTGATGTTGAGGAGCTTATTTTTGAAGAAGGAATTACAGAAATGTGGAATTGCGGCACTCCCAATAAGTGGTCAAAATACAATGAAAAACTTGTAAAAGTTGTGATTCCTTCTTCTGTAAAGAAGATAAAGATGTATGCTTTTACGGACTGTGCAAATCTAAAAGAAGTGGTTTTTCCGGCAGGCGCCAAGTACACTTATGAAACAGCGGTCGGTGCTTACGAGCATGGCGAGTCATGGGCGTTTGCTGGTTGCAGCAGCCTTGGATTAAAAACAAAAGTGGCAATCAAAGAGACAGGTTATCCAAGCTTTTAGTGTTTAGAATTTGAAATCTCGGAATTTATTCTTTCTTCTAAATTCCGAGATTTTTTTTGCAAGGCTCGTCGTGGAGGTGTGTGATGAATGAGCATATTATTGCCGGTATTTTTTCTTTAGTAGGTGTTGTGGTTGGTTGTTTTGGAACATATTTTGTAAGTTTGAAAATACAAAAATATGAACGGAATCGCCAGCGCATAAAAAAGTATCTTGAAGAAATAAAGGGGTTTTACAATTTGGAGCAACTTTATGTGGCTGCGGTTGTGGATCTGCGGCAAAAGCTTCCTGACGAGTCTGGCTCAAAAACTTCTGATGGCGTCAAGCGTGAGTTTAGAAGAAAAAACGAAGAAAACGGAAATTCTCCTCTCACAATGACTTCGCTAGAAGTTGATAAGTTGATTTCTAGAATGTAGCAGATTGATTCGGGGCAAACAGTTTGCTGCTTGTCCCGATTTTTTTTTCGTCGCTTCGCTTTGTTTTGCTTATGGAAGTTCATTCAACTGCCCGCTTGCGCGGGCGGGCAATCGAGCGGTTTCGCCCCTATAAAAATCATCCAAAAATCAGTTTTTTCGCTGATTTTTCTTTATATTATGTATGGGAAAATTTCCCCCGATTTATCCGGCAAAAAAGGCCGGTTAACCGCGATTAAGCGGGAATCGGGGTTTTTATTGGAGGCGTTCTATGTACGAATTGAAGGTGTTCCGTTTTTTGGAAGAACAGTATCAGGCTTTGATAAAACAAGGCCTGATTCAATTGGAATGCAACTGGGCTGAAAATCCGATAAAAATGAAGGGCGACGACAAAAAAGTGTATACGATATTGGTAAAGCGGTATAGCAACACTACCGAAGCCGATGAGTTGTATGAGCCGGAAATAAAAACCGGCGTTCAAAAAATGATTCTTGACTTTTTTGTTATTTGCAGAGAGTATTGGGTTGATTTGGCGAAGTATTACGAAACGCATTTTTTCGCCGAGCATAGAGACGCCACTCTATTAAATATTCCCGATGAAGTCCGCCATGAAGCGGCCCAAGCGTGCAGAATGGATAGATACGAATTTATATGCAGGCTTTCCTCAAAGCTGCCGTTGAAAAAACATTATAAGTTTTTAAAGCTTGAAGGCAGGATATGATAACTTTTGGCGGGCAAAAATACGACATTCCGCAAGAATACGTTCTTTCCTTGCTAAAAGAAATGGAGCGGCCTCTTGCCGCAGCTCTGGCAAAAAAGAACGGCTTGGAGCTGCCCAAAGATTTTTATGCGGAGGACGGCGATAACGGCGGCGAATCTTGCGACCGCGTTCCTGCGGAAGAAGAATTTGCTCAAGCGGAGGCTTTTATCGAGAGGCGCTTGCGCGTTTACAGCCGCGGCCTTTCGCTAAAAGAAAGCAAGCTCGCCGCGAGCCTTGAGTCCGACTCTGGCCAAGAATCGACGGGCGCTCCGTTCGTTTACATTGTGACCAACTACGAAAGCGGCAACGACTACACCGCCTTTTGCTACGGAACGACCGACAGAAAAGCAGCGCTTCGTTTTGTCGAGAACGAGCGCCAAAAATGGACGCAAGGCTGGGCGACTCACGCGCTTTTGTGGCGCTGCGCCCTAAACCTTTGGGGCGGCGAAAAAATTCTTTGGGGCGTGTACAGCGTTCAAAAAGGCCAGTGGCTTTTGGACTACAGCGTTGACGAAAACGAAACGATTTTCTTTGACGGCGAGGTTCTTAAAAAAGGCCCGCATTCCGCTCCCAACGCCGGAATTTTTGTATGTCCGATGACGGTCAAGGCCGGAAAAAAATATTATTGCAAGTTTGTGGAATAGGAGTCGCGTATGAAGTCTAGAATTTTGGTTGCGGGAGCGGTTGTGGCGCTCGCGATTTTTTCCGCCGGCGCGGAAGAGGAGCAAAAGCAAAGCACTTACAAGAAAGTGACGGGCCTTTTGGATTCCGTCGCGCAAAAGGTCGGCCCAGCCGCAAAAAAAATCGCTGAAAGCGCCGCCGCCGACGCGCAGCAAAGCATTAAGGATTTTGCGGATGACTTAAGCGCGCCCGAGGAAGAGCAGAGCGGTTTTGCAAAGGCTTTCAACAAATTCTGCGACACTGAGCCTTGCGCAAACCTTGGATGGCATGGAGACACCGGCGAAAAAGTCCCTGACGGCGTGTTTCGCGGCGGCCGCATGGAGTAAGGCTGCTTTGGGCCGGTCGCATGGCATCTTGAACAAAATGCATAAAACCTGTAAAATTATTTAGTTTAACCGAGAGAGTTGCGCATAATTATGCAATTTTTAATGACGAGGAGAACGCCATGAAAAAAAGTTCAGATTCAGCAATCATCAAACGCCTGACTAGCCTTGCGCAAAGAAACGACCCGATAA
>JAILDQ010000251.1 GCA_024689365.1 Treponema sp.
TACGCAAAGGGAAACCTTGAAGAGCCGGTTCATTCAGAGCGCTTGACTTCAACTTCAAAAAATTTGGATTTGAACAAATTGCCTGACGGTGAATATTCTTGGTCGGTTCAAGCCGGCGTGGAAGAGACTTCTTACACAGCCCGCCGCTTTAGCGGAAAGAGCGAAAGCGACTTGAGGCTTGTTCAGCTTAGAAAGATTAAGCTTGAGTATCCGGCGAACGGCGCGAGAATGGACGGCATTAACGCAATGACTTATCCTGACAGCGTAAGATGGTCGTGCGATCAAGACTTGAAGCAAAGCGTCTTCACTCTTTCAAGAAATCCGAACGGATATTCAAATCCGATTTTCTCTTTGAACAATCCGACCCGCTTTGTAAAGCTTCCAAAACTTGACGCGGGAACTTACTATTGGACTGTTCGCGGAACAAACATGAGCGGCTTGAACGCTTCCGCCGACAACGCGCGCTCGTTTGTCGTTCAAAAAATTGAGAATTTGCCAAACCCGCAATTGACTTCTCCAGCCAACAACACGGTTTACGGTGTGGCGCAAATTCGCGCTTCACGAAAAATCACTTTCGCTTGGCGGCCAGTTCCGTACGCGACTGTTTATAATTTTACTCTGAGAAATTCGCTTGGACAGGTTTTGATTAACAAGGAAGTCAAAGAGCCGCGCTACGAATTGAATGACATGGCGGAATTGAAAAACGGCCGCTTCACTTATTCTGTTCAGGCCGCGCAAAATTTGAGCGATGGTTCTGTGGCAAGGCGCAGCGACGCGAGCAGCAATTCTTTCGCAATCAATTTGCCAAAGGCCGCCGACATTGTGATTGACGACACAGGAGTTCTTTATGGCAATTAAAAAACTCCTGGCCGTCGCGCTTATTTTCGCAATAGTTTCATTCAACCTTTCAGCCAAAAGCAAGAAGAAGTCCAAGAATAAAAAGGGCAAGGAAAGCGCGCCCGAAGCGATTCTTCCGGCAACTGAAGGGGATGGCGCGACGGCGGAAAGTTTTGGTCTTGAAGAAAAATTACCTGAAGAAAATTCCACGGAAGAAAATAAAGCGGATGAAAATCTTTCGGAAGAAAACAAAAATGCCGCGCCGGATTCCGACAACAATCATTCACGCTACACGATTTCGGCGATTGAGGCTCCTGAGCCAGGCCTGAATTATTACGTCACAAAAGACGAAAACGAAAACATAAAATTCATTCAAAAACTCAGTTGGAATAAAATCGCCGACATCAAGCATTACCACATAACGATTGAGCGGCAGGGCGAGGAAGGCTGGACCGAAGTTTTGCAAAAAGACTTGCATGACAATAGAATTGAAGTTTCTTTGGAAGCGGGAAAATATCGTTTTCAAGTTGGCATTGTGAATCTCTTTGACCAATTGGAAAAAAGTTCAGACTGGAAATTTTTTGAGGTTTTGAAGGCCTTGCAGCCAAAAATCGAGGGTTACCAAACCGATTCGATTTACTTGAATTCAAAAAAGGCGACTGGAATTTTCACCCTTAAGGGCGAAAACTTGACGAGCGGCACTTTGTTCACGATGGAGCAAAGGGAATCCGATCCCCCAAAAATTATTACCGGAAGCATTTTGAGCGTTTCGCCCGACGGACAAAGCGCGGACGTTAAGTTTAATATAGAAGAAATCGAGCCTGGAAAGTACGAAATTTACGCGCAAAACCCTGGCGGCCTTTCGGTAATTTCCAAAACGATTCAGATTAAGCAAAAAAAAGACAGGCATTGGCGTTTTCTTGCCAGCGCCCTTTACTCTTGTCCTTTCACATTCTATGACGGAACATTGAATAATTGTACAAAATATCCATTTTATCCCCTTTCCGGCGGCTTTCGCCTTGAAGTCATTTCTTTCCATACAAAGAGGTGCGACATAGGTTTTGGACTGGGAGGCTATTATTCATTCTTGTCAAATGACAATGACAAAATGTCTATGACCGGTCATTATGTAAACGCCATGGGATATCTTGTTTGTCAAAAGCAGTTGATTCCTCAAAAACTTTGCCTTGACGTTCATGCTGGAGCCGGAGCGGCCGCCTTGGTGGACATGCGCTTTACAAATAAATTCTTTGAAAGTTTTCTTTTTCAAATTAAACCTTTTTCCAGCGTAGGACTTGCTTTTGGAGGCGGTTTGGGTATACAATATTATTTGGGGAAACACTTTTATTTAGAGGGTAATGTTGATTATATACACGCCAAATTTAATGATATGAATTTGGGGATGGTTTATCCATCGCTTGGTTTTGGAGGAAAGTTTTGATTAAGAACAAATCAATTCGTTTTCTAAAAAAACTTGCAATTTCCTTGATTTCTATTGTCGTCTTTATTTCGTGCGACGGCATGTACAGTTATTACACGCACAATCCTGGCGCAAACTTGGATTCTTACGGAAACATCGCGACAGTTGCGAGCGTTTCTTTTAATCGTGAGCCTAGCGTAAAAAACGGCATTTATTATATAGACTCTTCAAGCGACTTTCAAATTACTTATTTAATTGACAACCCTGGAAATTTCAATCTTTGGGCAATGGGAAATTTTATTGGAAGTTACAATTATAATACCGTTTATAATTTTAGCGTTCAATCTCCCAAGCTGATAACTAATTATTTTTCTGCGGAAAGATTGGAGTCGCTTGAACGTTTTTCCCAAAAAATCGGCACTTCCTTGACAATACTTGGAATTACATCCAGCGGAAAAATGCTTCCACAAAGCCAATATAATGGACCTTCAATAGTATGCGCCGCTCTTCCTCAAAAAATCACGAACGCGATGGGACAAATGTATTCCGACGCGGGCGCTTCCGTAAACGAGCGTTTGGTTTTTGCGCTTCAATTGCCTTTGGTGTCAAGCTCTTTAATTGAATGGACTTCCCTTGATGTTGTTGACAAAAGGACTGGAGCGGTTCGTAGTTTTCCTTTTGTCAAAGACATGAGCACTTATTATTATAGCAGAATTGTAAACGGAACGGAAATTGACGGATGGAAAATTTCAACTTCCGCGCCTGCTGGCCTTGGCCCGACTTGCGTGGGCGGCCCAACTTTCGCTTCCAATCCGGCTTTGGGCGAAGTTTGCTACATCACTACTGACGTGGACAATTTGACAAGCTTGGAGCCGTTCTTTGTCTCTTTGACGGTAAAAGACAAGTACGGCTTGACTAATGAAAACGAAATTCCTTCTCATGCTTTAAAGCTTGATCCGCCGACTTGCAGCGCCACAAGCGGTTCTGTAACAAATGCCGTTGATTGCCCGTATTATGAATTTACAATTAACGCTCCGGCCAACGCCTCTGACGCCACTTTGCATTTTACTATTGTTGACGGCGACGGAAATCCTGTGAGCGACATAAACGGAAACGCTGGCGAATGTGTTGGAAACGCCACATTTAGAATTTATCCTGAAAAAACCGGTGGATTTGCTAAGACTTACACTATCAGCAATGTTTACGCTACAAAAACTGGTTGGTTCGATTCTGATGAGGTTTCTTCTACGTTCGGTTCTGGAGGAAGCATAAGCGTTGAGGGAATTCAACTTTCAACTCCGACTGTAAGTCCTGCTTCTGGCGCCTCGCTTCCGCAAGAAAGCGTTGTTACTATTACAAGCCCTGAGGACGCCAACATACATTGGATGTATTCTGTCGATGGAAGCTCTCCGCCGACACAAGACGATGTTCCAAGTCCGGCTTCAATAACGCTTGAGGCGGCTGGCTCTTATGACTTTACAATTTTAGCCTATAAGGATTACTACAAAAACGCCGCTTTGATAAATTCGTCATATACGGTTGTTTGCTCATCGGTATATGTCAGGTCTGACGGAACCGACGCTCCTGGCTATGGAACAAAGAGCTATCCATACGGTTCAATAAGTTACGCTCTTGGACGCTTTACTGATCCTGACTTAATCGCCAACACCGTTTACATACTTGACGACATGACAAGCATCAACGGTTTGACCTCTATCAGCGGCGGTTACTGCAATATTGTGGGCTGCAAGGACGGAACGGTCGGCTCTGCTGTAAGCCTAAGCCTTGGCGTTACAGGCGGCGGAACCGTATTCGAGCTTAACGGCGGAACCTTGTCGTTAAGGGCTGTGACTATAAGCGGAGCGAACAACGCTTCTAGCGGCGCCGTAAATGTAATTGACGGAACCTTCATTGTAAAAGACAAAGTTACGATTACCGGAAACACCGCAGGCGGCGCAAAGAAGAACGTGAACCTTGCCGCCGGCAAAGTCATCACCGTTGACGCGGGCGGAATTGCGGGAAGCAGAATCGGCGTTACAACCGCCACCGCTCCAGTCGCCGGAAATTCTGTAACATTCACTTTTGGATACGCGGCGGCTTGCGGAACTACGACGCCTTCAAGTTATTTTGTAAGCGACATTTCCGGCTGCTCTGTGGCCTTTAACGATGGCGGAACGGAAGCCGACTTGGCCGTTACCGGCGGATCAATAGACATCGGCGACATTTACAGCGTTACTTTTGCGGAAACTCACAGTTCGGACGTTTACACCTTTACCGCGACGGCAACTCCAACGAGCGGAAGCGACGTGGACATCACGAGCGAAATCACTTCTTGGTCGATGAAACTCTTCTATATGAACGCTGACACTGGAGCAAGTTGGTCAACAAATTCAGCCGACCTTTCGTCTTACTCTGCCGGAAATTATATAATGAAGATAAGGGTTGTTTACGGCGGCGTTACGTATTCAGGAGAAGTTTCAATAACTAAATCGATAGCCTTTTTAGGCTCAAAGGCTCCTGGAGAACCTTTAGCGGTAGATGACATCGTGTTTAACGACGGAAGCGCCGAGCCTTACACAAGCTCTTTGAACTTGACTAGCGATCAAGCAAACGGCGCCATCGCTTATATTGTTTATGTTGGAACAGGTTGTTCCGATGACTCAAGTTCAAGAATCATCGGCGCAGGCTTGGCTCCACAAAATACTTTAATGCCTTGGTGCACAAGTTCTGCGGGAGCTTATGACCAAGATATTGAATCAATTAAACTCAATCTTTATACCGGAAAAAAGAACGGCTCGGACATTCTTACAAAGATAAGCGAATATCTTGTCAGCAACAACAGCTTAACTGACGACACAAGCAATGCGGAGCATTATCCGGCCTTTTATTACGCCATAAATTACAAGGACCAGGCGCAAAGCCATGTAAGCGGAAGCGCTTACGAAAGCGGATGGTATCTTCCTTCTGGAGTGGAGTTGGAAATGGTTCGCGCTAAGAAGACAGCGCTAAGCGCTGTAATGACAATGTGCGGCACGGAATTGTCTACCGGTACATATTGGGCGGCCAATTTGTTTAGTGGCACTGGCTCGAACAACAGAACTATAGTGACAAAAATTTTTAGCGCGAGTACCAATGACTCTTGGGAGTACTGCACGTCTGCTGCAGGCCGCGTTTTGCCGGTGCGGCAATTTTAAGCCGTCGTCCTGAACAAGTTCAGGATGACAAAAAAGACCGTCATCCTGAACTTGTTTCAGGATGACGTCATCCTAGACAAGTTCTGGAATGACGGATAAAATGGAGATTATGAACAGAAGCTTTTTTGTTCAAAAAATTATAGCTTTCTCATTTGCGCTTGCGGCGCTTGCCTTTGCGTCTTGCTCCAATATGGGCGGGGATGTCGCGTCTCC
>JAILDQ010000260.1 GCA_024689365.1 Treponema sp.
CGCATCATTCAGCGCAACAACGAAGGTATCGTCAACGTTAAGAACGGCGTTTGCGGCGGCTGCCACATGATTTTGCCCGCGCAATTCGCAAATGAAGTTCGCGAGGAACAGGAAATTTTGTTCTGCCCGTATTGCAGCCGAATCTTGCGTTGGCAAGAAAGCAAAGAAGGCGAGGAAGAGACATTCTTTACTATGGATGACGCTGGAAGCCTTGCCGATTTGGACGACGACGATTTGCTTGACGGTGACGATGAAGAAGAAATTTCTGAAGACGACAATGAAGCTAAAGACGATTTCATTGACGACGACGAGGACGAAGAAGAAGTTGAAGATTCTGACGAAGAATCTGAAGAATAAGTTATTATTGCAGAAGAAATATAACCGCGCCGCCAGTTGATTATGATATTGATTGGCGGTGAGGCAAAGTCCGGGCTCCGCCGGAAAAAATGCCGGGTAATTACCGGGAGAAAATCGGAAGTTGTAAATTTTCGCTTTTGCGGATTTTTGCATAACCCGACTTTCTACAGACAGCGCAGCAGAAAACAAACCGCTTTTGTTAGCAATAACAAGAGTAAGGGTGAAAAGGCGGTGTAAGAGACCACCGGGCGTTTGGCAACAAGCGCCGTATTGCAAGCCTCATTTGGAGCAAGGTCAAGAAGCGGTTGTTTTTCCGGAACGTAAACCGCGGGTAGACCGCTAAAATTTTTAGGCGACTAAAAATTCGGATAGATGGTTATGGCCTTTCTCGCGCAAGCGGGCAAAGGTTGACAGAACCCGGCTTATTATTTCTTCTGCTTTTTTTAAGGGGAAAGAAAACGGGTGAAAGCTTCTAACGCCAATAGGCTTGTCATAAAATCAAAAAGTCGATTGATTCCCATTTTAATTTCATCCCTTGTATTATTGGCGTTATCTATCGGCGGCGCTTTTCTTATAAAAAAAATACTCTCAAACAAAATTCACAATTCACCTTCAATTACAATGCTTGCCGACAAATGGGAGCAATATGACTATCAAGCGGTTTACGACACTAGTTCAGTATTGCTTGAAAAAAAGAGCTTTAACAACACCGTTTTGGTTTACCGAGGCTACGCCGCCTTCTATTTGGCTGTATCGGCCACGGAGTCGCAACAAGCGCAAGATTACATCGAAGAGTCAATTCATTGTCTTAGACTCGCGTTAATAAAAGCAAAAAAGAAAACATTAGGCCAAATTCAATATATGCTTGGCAAAGCGTATTTTTATAAAAACTCAATTTCATCTTACCATTATTACGCCGATTTAGCCGTTGAGTATTTGACAAAGGCAAAGGAAAGCGGCTACAAAGCTGACGACATTCCTGAATACTTGGGGCTAAGCTATGCCCAGCTAAACATGACCATGGAAAGCATCGCGGCCTTTAGCGAAGCGCTTTTGTATCGAGAAAGCGACGCGCTTCTTTTGTCAATCGCCGAACAGTATTCAAAAGCAGGACAGAATTCCGCGGCAAAGCAATACTTGTTTCAAATCATACAACGTTCAAACGACGATTCCTTGGTAATAAAAAGCAGAACGCTTTTGGGCAACATTCTGTTAAAAGAAGAGGACTACAAAGGCGCTCAGGAAGAATTCGAAGCGATTATTATAAAAAACGACAACTGCGCGGACGCGCATTACGGAATGGGCTTGATTTATGAAAAAAACGGCGACTTGGCAAAAGCAAGGTCTGAATGGAGAAAAACATTAAGAATTCAAGTTAATCATGTTGAAGCGCTAGAAAAAATTCAGCAATATAGGTAAAATAGAGATTGGGGGAAATATGTTTAATAGTTTTGTAACCGACATAGGCATTGATTTAGGAACTTGTAACACGCTCATTTACGTGCGTGGAAAAGGCATTGTTATAGACGAACCTTCTGTAGTGGCGGTGGAGAAGGGAACCAACAAAGTTGTAGCCGTTGGAGCCGAAGCCAAAAGAATGCTTTGGAAAACGCCGAACAACATCATCGCCACGCAACCCTTGGCCGACGGAGTTATCGCCGACATCGACAGTTGCGAAAAAATGATCAAGTATTTCATTTCAAAAATTATTCCCAAACACAGA
>JAILDQ010000267.1 GCA_024689365.1 Treponema sp.
CCGCCGTACTGGATGATTGTCTCGTCGGCAACCTTCTGGTTGTAAAGCTTGGCGATGTAATTGCGGCAGAACTTGTGGATAGCCTCGGCGTCTTCCGGAGTGGCTGTCTTTCCAGTTCCGATGGCCCAAACCGGCTCGTAAGCGATTGTGACCTTCTTCATCTGCTCTTCGGTGACTCCGGCCAAGTCGGCGCTCAACTGGAAGGCGCAAACCTGCTCGGCGTTTCCGGCCTCGCGGTCAGAAAGCAATTCGCCGATGCAAAGAACAACTTCAAGGCCTTCGCCCAAGGCGCGGCGAACCTTTTTGTTGATGAGTTCGTCAGACTCGCCGATTTCGTGGCGGCGCTCTGAGTGGCCCAAGATTACAGACTGAACGCCCAAGTCCTTGAGCATTTCTGTTGAAACTTCGCCAGTGTGGGCGCCGTTAGAAGTGGCGGCTACGTCCTGGGCTCCCAAAAGAATGTTAGAGCCTTTGAGAACCTGTCCAACCGCGTCAAGGTAAACAAAAGGAACGCCTACCATGAATTTGTTTGTCTTGCCTTTAAGGGCGGCAACCAAGTCCTGGGCCAACTTGACGGCCTCGGCCTTGGAAGTGTTCATCTTCCAGTTTCCTGCGATATAATGTGTTCTTGCCATTTTATGTATCTCCTATAGTTATGGTAATAAAAACCCCGTCGCGAGTTTTGGCGCTTTTCGCAAGGCGAAAATGCGAGCCTTGCGAGCAAGCCAAAACTCGTATTTTGGCGCAAAAGTTTACTTTTGCGCCAAAATTGCGATTCCAGGAAGAGTCTTTCCTTCCAAGAATTCCAAGCTGGCTCCGCCGCCTGTAGAAACGTGAGTCATCTTGTCGGCCAACTTGAACTTGTTCACCGCGGCAACGCTGTCTCCGCCGCCAACTACTGTCATGGCTCCGCGGCCTGTGGCTTCGGCAACCAAGCGGGCAACCTGCTCAGTTCCCTTGGCAAATGCGTCAAACTCGAACACTCCGACCGGTCCGTTCCAAACGATAGACTTTGCTGTAGAAAGAACTTCTTTGTAAGCCTCAACAGTCTTTGGACCAACGTCCATGGCCATCAAGTTTTCAGGAATGTCGATTCCGTCAACGGCAACAGCCTTGGCGTCAGGAGAGAATTCCTCGGCTCCAACGTGGTCAAGAGGAAGAACGATCTTTACGTTCTTGGCGGCCGCGTCAGAAAGCAATTTTTTGGCTGTGTCGATGAAGTCGTCTTCAACCAAAGACTTTCCTACGTTGTGGCCCTGAGCCTTGAGGAAGGTGTAAGCCATGCCGCCGCCGATAACGAGGGCGCTGGCGTTTTTCATCAATGATTCAAGAACCGCGATTTTTGAAGAAACCTTGGCGCCGCCGATGATGGCGACTTGCGGTTTTGGAGGATTTGTAACCATAGGCTCGATGTTGGCAACTTCTTTTTCCATCAAGAAGCCTCCAACCGGCTTTTCAGACATAAACTTGGCGATTGTGGCTGTAGAAGCCTGGTCGCGGTGGGCAGTTCCAAATGCGTCGTTTACAAAAATGTCGCCGTATGTAGAAAGCTCTTTGGCCATTGTTTCGCGCTCGGCGTCAACCTTGCTGGTCTCTTCCGGATGGAAGCGAACGTTTTCAAGCATGGCGACGGCTCCCTCGGGCAAAGCGTCGATGGCGGCCTTCTGTCCCAAAGCGTCGGGCAAGAAAGCAACCGGCTTTCCAAGCTTAGAGGCAAAGTACTCAACGACCGGCTTAATGCGGTTCTTTCCGTTGATGAACTTTTCCTTGTCGGCGTCAGTCCAAGTCTTTCCGGCTTTTTCAGCCTTTTCCTGGGCTTTCTTCACGTCCTTTTTGGGGTCGCCCAAGTGGCTCATCAATACGAGCGAGCGGGGGCTCTGTTCAAGGATATATTTGATTGTAGGAAGGGCGGCCATAATGCGGGTGTCGTCCTGAACAACTCCGTCCTTCATAGGAACGTTAAAATCGACGCGCATGATAACGCGCTTTCCCTTAAGGTCAACGTCTTTGACTGTCTTAATCATTTGGAACTCCTTAGAAAATTTGTGAAAAATTTATGGCTAACAGTATAAAGCATTTAAAATATTCTTTCAACTGAATTTGACTGAATTTTGTTAGCAAGGCCAAACTTTGTCAGGGCAAAAAAAATCACGCCGAAACTAGTTCGGCGTGACAAATGCTTTTGGCGTGACGTTCACTTTTTGCGTGACAATCGCTTTTGGCGTGACGTTCACTTTTTGCGTGACAAACGCTTTTGGCGTTACCGCTGGCCTTCCGCGCTAGAATCGCTTTTGGCGTAACCGCTGGATTTCCGCGTTAGAATCGCTTTTGGCGCGATTTGTCAGCGGAGGGCGATGTCATTGCTTTGTGTAAACATCATTCGCTCTTGCAATGTCATAATTGCTTTCAGAAGCGTAAGTAATGGTAACAGTTCCAATCTCGCTTCCGTTATATGAAAGATTGACGTCAAAATGAGCGGCGTCCTTTGTGGACTGGATTCCTGTCAATGTCGCAAGCTTGCTTGTGTATGACCAAATGCCGCTTGCGCTTGTTCTGGAAGCGTCTTCCGAGGTAATAATGTTGTTTCCCGAAACAGAAAGAATTTGATAGCCCGAAAGATTGTCCGCTCCTATAACAGACGGATTTTGGTATTTGTTGTTGTTGTATTTAACATTGTAAACAATGGCGTTGTTCTTCTTCACCACAAAACTCAAATCATAAGATCCATATATTTGTCCAAGGTTTGAGATTGAAGGCGGTAAATATGAATCGTCTTGAAACTTTAAGCTTGTTGAATCCACCGCATAACAATAAGGTTTGATCAAGGCTTTATTTCTCAATCTTTGCTCATTGTATCTTTGAATGATTTCTGTAGAAACTTCAGTGGCGCCGGTCGCATCAGTGTAGCCATATGCCTCGAAAACTCGTTTTCGGAATGATTTCACAAAATTATTCCAACCTTCGTCGCTTGTAATTTTGTCGTACATGCCTGCATAACAAGTCTTGATGCCAGCGACAAACTGCGCGTCGTTATAAAAAACAAGCAAATTTGGGTTTGCAACCGAATAGGTCACGTCGCCGCGCCTATAAGAAATGCTTTCGTTTGTTTGCAACAGATAAAGCCTTTTTGTCGTCGCGTTATATGAGTATGAATAATTGACTGTTACAATTTGTGTATACGCGGAGTTTTGATTTTCCACTTCGGCTTTATTTGAGACATGTGTGTAAGTCACAGTTGTGTCTTTAAAATCGTATTCCTTATAATTTCCGCTAGAAGAAACGGATGTAATTGTGTATTTGTACTTATTGCCCGCAAAGGGATTGGCGCCCTCATTGGCGGGCAAAGCCGGGCCTGTGTATGCAGCGACAGGAGAATCGGAACTGTTTGAACATCCAAAGAACAAGGCGGCTGCAATTACAACCGCGGCCAAGAGTGAAAGTTTTTTCATAAACTCATCCTTAAATCATAGCGAAAAATCGCCATTTTTTTTATAAGCCTCTATGAGGTTATTGAAAAACAATATACAAAATCAGGCTCTTTATGTCAACAAAAGCTTCATCCGCGCATTTTTTTTCAAGCGTGACGGAACACGCAAGCAAAAGCGGCGACTTTTTTTCTTGACATCAAGAACATATGCGCTAAAATTATTTTATATAAAGATTTAACAAAGTGGTGCTCTATCATGCTAATTTACTTTTTGGGCGGGAAAAGTGGATTTTTTGGGAAAGGCATTTCGCAGGGCTTTGACCAAGAATCGAATTGCGTTTTCTTTGAAAAAATAGGCTCTTTTGCCAAAGCCGTAAAATCAAAAATGCCGGAATTGGTTTTGGCTGACAAAAACATTTCAAGCGGCGGCTTTGACTTAAAGCATTTTCTGCGGGAACAAAAAATA
>JAILDQ010000274.1 GCA_024689365.1 Treponema sp.
AGCGGAAAAGAAAACTGTAGCCAAGAAGACCACTGCTAAGAAGACTACGGCTGCAGCCAAAAAGGCTCCCGCAAAGAAAACTGCGGAAAAGAAAACTGTAGCCAAAAAGGCCACAACAAAGAAGGCCACGGCGACAGCAAAGAAGGCTCCCGCAAAGAAAACTGTAGCAAAGAAGACAACTGCAAAAAAGACAACAGCTACAGCGAAGAAAGCGCCGGCAAAAAAAGCCGCTGAAAAAAAATAAGGCGCTTTTAGTCAACAGCCTTTAAAACAAAAAAGTCCGCTAAAAGCGGACTTTTTTTATTGCCATGATTCTTTTTGATTAAGAATCATTCAGCGAAAGATATTGAATCAAGCAAGTCGGACATCGCGCCGCTCAGGCTTTCAAATTCTTCTTTGTCGAAAACAAAGTCAATCATCAAGGCGTTTGGGCTGTCAAGGGAATAGACAAAAACTTTGTCAGTCAAAATGTCGCCTGTGTTGACAACCATCGAGCAAATCTTTAAGCCATTGTTCCCGTCGCGGGGATTAAGCTCAACGTCGCCAACTTCTTCAAGCTGCTTTTTTAGGGCTTCCATATAGGAATAAACAAGGTCCTCGCCAGGCTGCCCTACCGTGACCATAGCCGAAGAAATTACGATAGCAGATTTTTCTGACTTGCTCAAAAAGACTTTTTCGGCCGCAAGGTCTATTCCGTTCATGCCAGAAGAAAGAACAGGGATTTCTTTGTTGTTTTGAACATACAATCTTGACGGCGGCGTGGTCAAAGTATAGCCATTTACATTTATGACCGTCTGTCCAGAATAAGAGCAAGCGGCCAACAAGAAGGCGCAAAAAGACAAGCAAAGGCTTGCCAAATATTTATTATTCTTTTTTAACATCTGAATTTTCGTTGCCAGAACTTTCATTCTGGTTAATTATGTATTGAATTTTTATCAAAGCGTCCCTAAAGGGCTTGGCCTCAACCTTGCCCAATAAATCGCCCGTCTTGATGTCTCTAAACACCAAGAAAACAGGGCCTGTTTGATACGCCATATCTGTAAAATCAACAGGAAGCATTTCCATTTCATAGCGCTGACCGCTTAACTCAGCGTCCTTGTAAAGCAAGCGCGCTTTTGAGCAAGAATACTCTTTGCCGTTAGTTTCAAAACAAAGCTGAACGTTTTCCGGCTCATGGCCATAAATCTGGTTGTAAAGCATGTAACGAACAATCGGATTGTCTATTAACTGCGAGTCCATGACATGAATGGTCGTGTCAAACTGAACAAAGCATTTTGATTTTTTTACGGTTATTTGATGGATGAAGTGTTGCTGAACTCCGTTTTGCAAAACGAAATCCGCAATTCTAGGAGACGACGCGCAAGATTGAAAAAGAAGCGCGACGGATAGAAGCATTAAAAAAACAAAGCGGGAAGCCCCGCAAGATTTACTCGTAGGAATTCCCCGCTTTTTCATCGCTTACTCACCAGTAACGATTGTTGTTGTCCAAGAAACCGGTCCAAGGCTCTTTACTTTTACGTCAACAGTAGAGATTCTTGAAATTCCGCCGTTCTTGGCAGCTGTCTGGATTGAGTAATCCTTATAGAATACCTTCGGCTTAATTGTAAGAACGGTGAACAATGACATTGTTTCAGCCTCTCCTACCTTTGATCCAACCGGGTTAGCTGTGGCGTTAACCGGGCTGATTGATGTACAGGCAGCCAAGCCGAGTGTCAAGGCAGCGGCAGCGATGAGTGTTGTGAGCTTTTTCATATTAAAAGCCTCCTTTTTATGATTCCCTCTCCCCAGAAAAATCTGAATAAAGGGTTCTTAAATACTACAATATCGGTAACTTTTTGTCAAGGAAAAAATCGTTTTTTTTAAATTTTTAATTTTTTTATATTTTTCCCTAGACAAAAAACGCTATTAGTAGTATTATTAAGAAAAAGATAACACTATATCTAGCGTATAATATAAAAAAGGGAGGAAATCAGCTTTTAGAGCGCAAAAAAACGCTCAAAGAGCCCAAAAAAACGGCATGAAAATCATCAAAAGAAACGGCGAAGAAGTTCAATTTGACGTGCAGAAAATCGAAAACGCCATCCGCAAGGCAAACGAAACAGT
Organism: Treponema sp.; assembly: GCA_024689365.1. Taxonomy (GTDB): domain Bacteria; phylum Spirochaetota; class Spirochaetia; order Treponematales; family Treponemataceae; genus Treponema_D. The sequence continues at coordinate 2,104 of JAILDQ010000274.1, forward strand.
GCCCGTCGCTGAACGCTTGAGCGAAGAAACAATTCACAAAATCGGCGCGGAAATCACAAAGAGCTTTGAAGAGCGCGGCCACGAACCAAATGTAGAAGAAATCCAAGATATGGTAGAAACCAAAATCATGGAAGCCAGCGCCTACTCAATCGCGAAAAAATACATCACTTACCGCTACCAACACGCCTTGAACCGCAAGGAAAATTCGACCGACCAGCAAATTCTTTCA
>JAILDQ010000280.1 GCA_024689365.1 Treponema sp.
TCCTTCCTTGCCCTTGGCGCGTTCCTTTCAAATTGACTTGGCGGGCCGCTCGGGAGTTTCCGCTTACAAGGCGCTTTTGGACGCGGAAAAAATGATTGACAAAGACGAGGGCTTTGAAATTGCAGTCTTGGTGAACAACGCTGGTTTTGGAACTTACGGCCCTTTTGAAAAAACTCCGCTTGAAAGCGAACTTGACATGATTGACTTGAACTGCGTGACCCTTACGGGCGTTGCGGGCCTTTCCCTTCCTTACATGACGAAGGGTTCAATCTTAATCAATACGGCGAGCCTTGCCGCCTTTTTGCCGCTAGGAAATTTTTCGGTTTACGCCGCCACAAAAGCCTATGCCTTAAGCTTTAGCGAATCCTTGGCCGCGGAGGTGGCCGACAAGGGGATAAAAGTTTGCGCCTTGTGTCCCGGCTCCGTAAGCACTGAGTTTGCGAACGTCGCCTCTAACGGCGCGAGGAAGGAAGTTCTTGGAGGCGTGAGCGCCCAGGAAACCGTTCGCCATTGCATTAAGGCGGCAAAAAAGGGAAAGACGACCGCGCTTTGGGCCTTTAAATGGAAGTTTACCGCCTTTATGTCCCGCTTTGTCGGCCGATATTTTGGCGCCCGTTGGACATACGTTCACTGTCCGCGTCCTAGAAACTAGCGTTTTGCGTGACCGTTTTTTTCGCCGCGTTTTGTCAATTATTTTTTTCCAGCCTTTTTGTCTTGGTTTTTCTTTATCATTTGCCGCGCTGTGAAATTTTGCGGGTAAATCTCAAGGATTTTTTTGTACCATTCGATGGCCTTGTCCCACTTTTTTTGCTTGTAGAATGTATAGCCAATCGCGGCGTAAATCATTTGCGCGTCAAAGGGCTCTATTCTAATGTATTTGTCGTTCAAGATTCTAATCAAGGCTTTTCTGCTTGACCTTAGCTTGCAAAAGGGCCAGGGGGCGTAAGCGTCTTGCGCGATTACCATGAATTGGCCAAGGCCGTTTGAGTAATCCAAGGCGACCGCTTTTTTTGCGTTGGCCCGAACCTTCAAGCCGTTTGACAATACGTAAGAAACGTTTTTTGCCGTGCAGTTCATTGAAATGGCTTGCGCCAATGTTGAATAAGCGTCGCTTCCTCTTTTTATTTTCAAGGCTTCGTTGCATTTTTCAATAGCCTTGTCAAAAAAGCTTCCGGCAAAATCGTTCGCGCTTACAGTTGCGTTCGTGTCGCCCAAGTCTATTTTGTCCAAGGAAGTCAAGTCAAAGGTTTCCATAATGGAAAGGCCGTTGTAATAGTCGGCTCTTGCGAGCGAAATCAACTTTGAATATTGGTCGGGAAGGGCGTTTGCCGCTTCCACGCTTGCGTCGTAAAATTTTTGCCTTGTTTGGCTGTTAAAAATCTTGTGGCCGTAATGGGCCTCGCAAAAGTCGATTCCAGCCTTTGTGTAGGGAACGTCCCTTGGAAATGTTGAGGGCAAGCGTTTTGGCGTGTTTTTTGAGTTCGCCCACTTGTCCTCTCCGTCGTCTGCGGCCATGATTTCTTCGGCGCTTTCTCCCGAAAGGTCAGCGTTTGAAAGGATTCTTTTTTTGAGCTCTTCCTCGCTTTCCGCAAAGAGGCCGCTTCCTAAAATGATTAAAAGGGCGGCTGAAAGGATTTTTTTTGCCGTGATTGCGTTTTTTGACATTTTTTTTTCGCTCCGTATCGTGAATGATTGGCCATTTTGCCGCGTTATTGACTTTTTGCGGCGATTGAACTATTCTATATGAATGCTTAATTCTTTTCAAGCGGAATTTTTGTTCAATATTTTCGTTTTTCTTTGCGTTCTCTCTTTTATATTGTACTTGCCTAGAATCCGCTATTACATCTCAGGATTGAAAAAGCCAAAGCATTTTTCAAACCCTCAAAAAAACAAGCTTGCGGTCATCGTTCCCGCAAAAAATGAAAAAGGCCTCAGGGTTTTGCTTGACAGCCTCGCCGCGCAAACCTACGACAAGGATTTTTACGACACTTACGTCGTGGTTGGCCAAAGCGACGACCCCAACATTCAGCTTTGCAAAAGCTACAAGAACACTTTTTCAAAAGTTATAGAAAACCAAACTTGCAAGGGCCAGGCCT
>JAILDQ010000283.1 GCA_024689365.1 Treponema sp.
TCCGATGGAAGTGGTGAAGGTTGGCGACGTTCACGAGTTCACGATTTTGAACTTGGACATGGACAGGCGCCGCATAAGCCTTTCGTTAAAGAGCGACGCCGCAAGCCGCGCCGGAACGGAAGAAAAGTCAAAGGCCCGTCCATCAGGCGGAGCCGGCGGCAAAAAAGTCGTTGTCGTTAAAAAGGGCGCGGCTTCTGGAACTGGCTCTTTCCGTAAGGACGGCCAAAACGGAGGCCAGCGACGCGAAAAACGCGAATATTCAGGAAGCGACGACGGAATGATGTACAATCCCTTTGCCGCCCTTCTAAAAAAATAGAGCCGCTTGGGGCTTTGCAATGAAAATTATCCCATCAGGCGCTCGCGCTTGGTGGCTTCATTTGCCGCGCTTTCAGCGCGGTTTTTTTGTCAGGAATTCTCATTTGTTGCAAAAAATCAAGTAAATATTGATTTTTTAAGGGGTTCATGTTATAATTAATGCTATAATAGTAAAAAAGTTGGTGGGGTTAATAATAGCCTTTTGGCTTGGAGATTGTTTGTTATGAAATGCAGAAAAACGGCGTTCGCTCTTGTTGCTGCCGTTGCTTTTTTTAGCCCTATTGTTTTCGCTCGTTGCGATTTTTCAAACATGGCGCTTCCCGAAGATGTTTATGTAAAGACGAGCGGAACATATTCCGGCGCTTTTGGCGCAAAATATTATGACCTTTCAGAAAAGTTTGGCGCGACTTTCATTTCAGATTTATCCGAAAAAATGAAAGGGGATGTTTACAAATACGTTCCCGACCAAAACGATCAAGTCATGAAGTATTTGCTTCACAAAAAACTTTATGACGTTCCGCTTGACGTTGGCGAATATTTTGACAGCATGAACCTTGATTCCTTGCTTTCCCAGTCAATGAACTTTTCAAAAGAAATCGCTCTGCCTTCCTTGTCCAAGAATGCCGCGTTGCCAATATCGGCTGGAGCCACAGGTCCGTTTCCTTTTGAAATAACTATAGACGCAAATCTTGACCAGTGCATTAAGTCCGCCACGATTGGCAGCGGTTCCATTACGGTGAAAGCTGCGGGAAGCGGCGCGACATTAAATATAAGTTCATTCACTTTGACAGGAATTAAAAGACAAAGACCCGACGGAAGAAGCAATTTTGACCACACTGATTTTGTCGATGTTTCTGAAAGCGGCTCGTTCTTGATTAACAAAAAATTGGATTTAGCCGGCGCGACAATCGTTTTTCCTTTTTCGCAAGTTAAAGCCACAGGACAGCTTTCTTTGGCTAGCGGTAGCGGAAGCGTTTCTTCGCCAAGCCAATTGGTTTGCGATGTTTCTGTTCAAACATTTTCTGAGGCCACAGCTGACTTGTCCAGCGTCGGCGGATTTAAGATGGACGAAACGACGGAGAACAAAAAGACTGTTTCAAAAGAAATGGTTGCCTATGTAAAAACAATAAATTTTGGCCAGCAAAGCGGCGATGTTTATTACAAGAGCGACGCTTCAGGGACCGCCACTTCCACAAAGGGGCAAGGAAAGGGAATTAAATTTAAGGCTGTAAATTCATTTCCTCTAGGAAATGACATTAAGATAAGCGTTATTTCCGAAACTTTTGGAATCAACACAGACACTAACGCTTATTACAATAATGGCGTTTTGGTCGCGGCGGCGAATCCCGCGAATGTTCCCGCGAAAGCGAACGAAACTGCTTTTGACCAAGCCTTTTCTGAATACGGCGACATTGATGTTACAAACACTTCTCTCTTTGGAACGAAAACTAATCCCGCGTACATGAAATTTAAAGTCGCGCTTTCCAACAATCAGGACTTTCACGACTTGAGATTGGGTGAGACTTATAAAATTTCTGTGTCAGACACGCAAATGCTTTTTGACTGGGACAAGGTTGAGATGGATCTTTCAAGCTCTGACCCTGTCAATGATACCGTTGACATGAAAGATTTTTCATTCAGCTCAATTACGGACGGGCTTGACGGCGAAATTACAAGACTGATAAATAATTGCGATTTTGAAAGCATTCCTGTTTATTTTATGGTGAAAAAACCGGTTGGCGCTTTGGCCACAGAAATAGGCAATGTTACAGTAAGCGGAAAAGTTTTCTTTAAATACACCGATTCTTCATCGACTCAAAAAACTGATTATGTTGTCGGCAACAGTTCGGCTAGCGCGAATATGCCTTTCTGTTCTTCGGTGGCATGGCCTGAATCCGGCGCCGTCTTTACTAAGGCTTTTGTCACGGAAGGCGTTGATTACAGTTTTACGGACGATGTCGCGGATACCTTGAACGAACGGCCAAACGATCTTACCGTCAATTACAGCATGGGAATTGGTGGCGGTTCTTCGACCATTAATTTATACAAGGCTCGTTTTGATTCGCTTGGTGAAAACGACAACGCTTCAATCGGCGTTGAAATGGCCGCTGTTTTGCCGCTAAAAGTTAGGGTGAAAAGCGACACCGACCTTGATATCTACAGGTTGGCCGAAATGGATATGGATGGCGAAACAGACTTGATGTATAGGACGGAAGTTTCAAAGACTGAAGACTTTGCAAAGTATGTTGGCGCCATTTCAACTTTGCAGCTTAACTATAATTTTATAAATAACGGCGTGGAAGGCTTTGACGCTCTTGTAAAAGTTGACGACACGCATCAAGGCGAGGAGGGCGCTTCTTCTTATTCAGGAATTGTAAGGACTTTGGCGTTGACTGGAGATTCTACAGACTCCATTGTTTTTAGCAATGATGAAATCAAGGCGGCTCTTACGCATTTCTTTCTGCCAAAAATGACTCTTACCGTAAAACAAGGTATTTTGTCATTGTCTAGAAATGCTGTTGAGACTTCAAGTTCAATAGGCGTCAATCCAACGGTGTTCTTGCAGTTGAACGACAGCGTCGCTGTCAACGTCAGCGATATTATCAAGTAGGGGGGGGGAGAGAATGAAGAAACTTTTATTTATTTTCTTGGCTTTATCTCTTTTCCCTCTTTTTGCTGAATTGCATCCAGCTCGCCGCTATGTCGAGGTTGGCAGTTTGTTCAATTTTAAGGTCAGTGAAAACGTAATGCCCTTGAACGAGATTTTTAAGAAGAAGCTTGTGCTTGATCTTAAAAAAATCTATTCTGAAATGAGCAATCAGGGCGCTTCTGCGGGCCTTTCGGCAAGCGAAGAATTTTACATAGACGGAAATTTTAAAAAGTTTGGAATTGGAGCGCATTTTTCATCTTCGTTGGATATGGACATGAACATTTCAAAAGATTTGTTCAAAGTTGTTGAAAGTGTGGCGCCTGGAACAGTTTATACAGCCGAAGCAAGCGTTTGGGCCCAATCATTCGCGGTCTTTTCAGCTCCAGTGAAATTTAACGTTAACAAATGGAAAATAAAAATCACGCCGTCATATTTTATTCCTCTTTTCTATGTGCCTTCGACAACGGTAAGCGGATACGCGGTTAATGGCGTTGACGGTTCTATAACGGTTAGCGCCGTGGCTCCAATTGAATTCTACACAGTCACAGAATTCAAAGGCTTGATAAAGGACGGAGAGTTTTCAACGGATTTTGTGAACCAACTTGACTCCTCTTCATTGACAAACGATATGTTTGCGAGCGGAGGAATAGATTTGTCTGCCGCTGTTGAATACCCCCTATTTGACAAATTTGATGTCGGAGGATATTTATCCGCGCCTCTTGTGCCTGGACGAATGAAACATAAGGTAAGCGCCTTGGCTGTTCTTTCCGTTAGAACCGATTCATTGATGAGGGCGATTATTGACGAGAGTTCTCCTTCCACTACAGCCGAATTAAGCGACGCCAGTTACAGCGGCGCGAATTACAATGTCAACCGTCCCTTGCGTTTGGGCGCGGAATGCGCTTGGCGGCCTATAGGAAAATGGCTTACGCTTAGGGGCCTTTTGGGCTTTGGCTTGCGGAATCCTTTTGGAAATGACGTTTCGATTAAAAGCTTATATCCTGAATACCGCTTGGGCGTTGATGTCGTTGGGCTTGGAATCTTTGGCTTGTCTCTTTCTACAGAATACAAAAGCAAGGTTTTTGCCCACGGCCTTGACATAATGCTGAATTTCCGCGCGGTTGAGTTTGACTTTTCCGCGGCTGTTTGCAGCTCCTCTTTTGTCCAATCCTTTAAGGGAGAAGGCGTCGCCGCAGGCTTTGGCGTTAAGTTCGGCTGGTAGTTAGCGCTAATTGACTGCCGCCCTCAAATTCAGTATAATTAAAAATATTTATATTCACTTCATACAACTTACATTGAGGAAGAACATATGAACAAAATTATCGAGAAGAGACAGCTTTCGGAAGTTGTTTACTACATGAAATTTGAGGCGCCGGACATCGCGAAAAACCGCAAGGCCGGCCAGTTTCTTATCGTTCAGGTTGACCAAGATTTGACCGAGCGCATTCCGCTTACAATCGCGGACGCCAACGCCGAGGAAGGT
>JAILDQ010000327.1 GCA_024689365.1 Treponema sp.
GCGGTGGCAAGCTGCATGTAAGGCGCGAGGTAAATGTCGCGCAGCATAAGCATGGCCTTTTGTCCCATCGGGCCGCTTCTGTTCACTTGCATTTCATACTTTGCCATCGCGCCTCTCCTCTTTGCCTAAAGGCTTTTCAAATACGACTGCAACTTTTCGATTCGGTTTTGGCATTCCAAAAGCTTTTGCTTTTCTTCCTCAACCAATTCCGCGGGCGCGTGCTGGGCAAAGTTTCCGCTAAGCTTGCGCTCCGAGTTTTGCGCGTATTTTGTTTGCGTCTCAATTTCCTTGTTGAACTTTGCCTTGAGCGCTTCCGTGTTGATGCTTTCGTCAACAATCAAAAAGGCTTCAAAGCCGCTTCCAACAGTTCCAATCGCGCGCTCTGGCTTTGTCTCGACAAAGTCAATTTGCTTCATTCCGGCAAGAAGCTCAATCATGTCTGTCTTTTCTTTGCAAACTTCCGCGGCGCTTCCTTTTTGAACAAGAATCGCCATGCTGAGTTTTGCAGCCGGGTCAAGGCCGCACTCCGCGCGCAAGGCTCTTGTCTTTCCAATCAAGTCCTTGAGGGCGTCAAAGCGTTCCACTACAGTTTGATTTTCGCGTTCGGCGGCGGTTTCCGGATAAGGCGCGTCTATGAGCATTCCGCAATATTCAGAAGAGCTTAAAATCTTGTTTTGTCCCGCGGCCTTTCTCGCCTCGACGATTTCTTTGACTGGAAGCTTGGAATAAATCTCTTCCGTTACAAAAGGCAAGTAGGGGTGGAGCAAGCGCAAGTTTTCTTCAAGCAAGTTTAGAAGAACCGTTGCTTGTCTGTCCTTTTCGCGCTCGTCGCCGTTTTTAAAGTTGAGCTTTGTGGCCTCTACGTACCAATCGCAGAACTCGTTCCAAAAATATTCCATCAAGGCGCTGGCCGCGTCGTTGTAGCGGTAGCTTTCCAAAGCCTCTCTCGCGGAAGAAACCGCCTTGTTCAAGCGGGCGTAAATCCACTTGTCAAGCTCTGTCAAATCAGCGTCGGTTACAGGAATCAAGTTGCGGCCTTCAAGGTTTCCCAAAAGGTAGCGGCTTGCGTTCCAAACCTTGTTGCAAAAACGGCTTCCCAATTTGAATGAATCCTTGTCAATCAAAATGTCCTGGCCTTGCGCGCACATAAAGCCCAAGGTGAACTTGAGCGCGTCGGCTCCGTAACTGTCGATTATTTCAAGCGGGTCCATTCCGTTTCCAAGACTCTTTGACATTTTTCGGCCCTGCTTGTCGCGAACCAAGCCGTGAATGTAAATGTCGTGGAAGGGCGCCTTTCCTGTAAACTCAAGGCCGGCCATAATCATTCGGCTTACCCAGAAGAAAATAATGTCGTAGGCTGTTACAAGCGCCGTCGTCGGATAAAAGCGCTTTAAGTCTTCGGTGTTCTCGGGCCAACCAAAAGTGCTGAAGGGCCAAAGCCAAGAACTGAACCAAGTGTCAAGAACGTCCGGATCCTGCTTTAAGTCTTCCGCGCCGCAGCCGCATTTAGGACACTTTGTTGGATCTTCGCGGCTTACGATTACTTCGCCGCACTTCTGGCAGTACCAAACAGGAATTCTGTGGCCCCACCAAATTTGGCGGCTTACGCACCAGTCGCGGATGTTTACAAGCCATTGCTCGTAAGTGTTCTCCCATTTTTTGGGGAAGAACTGAATCTCGCCAGCCTTCCAAGCGGCGAGCGCCTTGTCGGCCATCGGCTTCATCTTTACAAACCATTGGTCGCTCAAATACGGCTCGACGATTGTCTTGCAGCGGTAGCAGTGGCCAACAGAGTGAACCATTTTTTCTTCGCCCTTAAAGAGGCCCGCTTCCGTCAAGTCTTCGATGACCAATTTTCGGGCGGCCTCGGGCTTGAGGCCTCGATATTTTTCAGGAACGTTTTCGTTTAGCCTTCCGTCAGGAGTGAGCAAATTCACCACTTCAAGATTGTGGCGCTTTCCCACTTCCCAGTCGTTGGGGTCGTGCGCGGGAGTGATTTTTACCATACCCGTTCCAAATTCCTTGTCAACGTATTCGTCGGCGATAATCGGAATTTCTTTTCCCGTGATTGGAAGCTTGAGCTTTTTTCCTACAAGCGCGGTGTAGCGTTCGTCGGTCGGATTCACCGCGACGGCTGTGTCGCCAAAGAAAGTTTCAGGACGGGTTGTGGCAACCTCAATCTTTCCGCTTCCGTCGGCGTACTCATAGTAAATGTGGTACATCGCGCCTTGAGTGTCTTCATGGTCAACTTCATCGTCGGCAAGCGCGGTTCCGCAGCGGGGGCACCAGTTTACCAAACGTTTTCCGCGGTACATAAGGCCGCGCTCATAAAGGCTTACAAAAACGTCTCGAACCGCGGCCGAAAGTCCTTCGTCATAAGTGAAGCGCTCGCGCTCCCAGTCAGTTGAGTTTCCGAGCTTTCTTTGCTGCTTTACGATTATGTTGTGATGGTCTTCTTTGACGGCCCAAGTGCGCTCAAGAAATTTTTCTCGGCCAAGGTCGTTTCGTGTAAGGCCTTCTTTTTTTAGTTGGCGTTCGACGACGTTCTGAGTCGCGATTCCCGCGTGGTCTGTTCCTGTGAGCCAAAGGGTGTTGTCGCCCTTCATTCTGTGGTAGCGGACAACGATGTCCTGCAAGGTGTTGTTAAGGCCGTGGCCCATATGCAAAACGCCCGTTACGTTTGGCGGCGGAATCACTACCGCGTAAGTGGAAGGAGCGCGGCTCTTGCATTTGCATTCCCATTCGGCGTGAACGGGCGAGGCCTGGTCCGAAGCCGGCTTAAAGCAGCCCTTTGCTTCCCAGTCCTTGTATATTCTGTCTTCAAAGTCTTTTGGATTGTACGCCTTTTCTAGTTCGATTGCTTTCATACCAAATCATTATAGTGAATTTGATTTGGTTTTGCTAGTGGTAATATTTACGTGTCCGCTCGCGCGGACGACTGGCAATAGCGAACTATTATAGTGAATTTCGCGCTCTTTTGCTAGTGGTAATGTTTACGTGTCCGCTCGCGCGGCCGTTAGTTTGCGGGGGCGGGTTCGGCGGCCAGTTCCTTTTGCAGTTCCAGCACTTGTTCTAGCGGCATGGCGACGGCTTGCGCGATTTGTTCTGGAGTTAAGGCATTCATTTTAAGAAGATTTCGCGCGGTTTCTACAGACTTTTCCTCGCGGCCCCTGTCATATTCGTAAACTTTTTCGCGTTCCCATTCCATATACTGTTTCCTCCATTGCGTGTTGCGCTTGGCGTCGGCGACAAGTTTTTTTATCTTGTCCGTGAAGTCGTCCGAGGCCGTGTTTTCGGTCACCATGCGCAAGAACGCCTTTTGCCTTTTGTCTAACATTTTATCACAATTTTTGGAAATAAAAAAGTACTTGTAAGTCCTGTCGTTCAATTTTATTTTTGTATCTTCATAGCAGAGATTTTCAAATGTGTATTTGGCAAGGCCTTTTTTAAAAATGTCGTCAACGCAAATGAAAATGACGAACGAGGTTTTCAAGTCCTTGTATCTTTGTCCGGACTTTAAAAGATCAACATCAATGACACCCTGATAGTAGCGCGATCGTTCCAGCAGCTCCTTTGTGTCGGATGCCTGAAGCTCGATGTTGTAGGCTTTTAGGCCGTCAGCGTCCTTTGCGTAAACGTCAAGACGAACGCCTTTGCTGCCAAAGTCGATGTTGATTTCTTCCTCCTGGCTCATTTCAATCCGCTCGATTTTAAAGTCAAGCAAGATTTCCAGCAGTTCCTTGCAAACGTCAGGATTGTGCCTCATAATCTTGTAAAAGATGAAGTTGTTGGCGATTGTGGCGTTTTCCCACTTTTCATCAAGCGTCTGCTCTTTTTTGGCTTCGTTCATACTGAACCTCCTGTAAAAAAAACGGGAACCGTTTTTGCGGTTCCCTTATGCATATTAGATAGACATTTTATTTAAAAATTTAGCGATTTTTCTGAAAAATCGTAATAAGTTTTTGCGCGTTTTTTTGCTTTTCGCTATACATTTGTTTTTTTTTCAATAAAAAAAGCCGCCCCAAAAATGGAGCGGCTTTGCAAGCGCGGTCAGCGATTAGTAGTAGATGTACTTGTGAACCACGTTGCCTTCTTCGTAGAAGACCTTGGTTTCAACGCCGTCAACGTCAAGCTCGTTGGCAACGTTCCAGTCGCCTACGTAGTCGTAGCGGCTGGTTGTGTTGTCAGCTGTGTTGGAAGTAAGCTTTGTGTTGCAAGTGTAGTAGCATGCGATGGGCCTTGTTCCGTAGGGGGCGAAGCCGTAAACCAAAACGCCGCCCTTGAGGTTTGAGTCCTTGTTGTTCTTTTCTACATGGGTCCAGTTGAGATAGTCCTTTATGTAGCCTGAGTCGCCTGTTTTTGTTGATGTCTCGCCGCCTTTTCCCATTGTCGTGCCGCCGGCGAAAGTTGTTTGCCAAGTTTGCTTAAAAATGGAAGGAGTGAACGGCTGAGCGGTTTCGCCCACAGTGTAACTGATTTTTCCTATGCGGACAGTGAAGACGCCCTTTTCAATCTGCTTTACGTCAACGCCGATGATGGCGTTTCCGTCATTGTCCTTGTACCAGTCGGTGTTTTGCAAGGTTTTAGACCATGTTTTGTTTTGATCCGGCGTGTACAAGGTGTCATCCCATGTTCCGTTGACGTCTGTTGGAATGTAGTTAGAGCCAAGCGCGGACGCCGCTTTGTCGCTTGTGTAAATGCCCTTATCGGTTTTTTTTACGCCTGAATAACGCTCAAAGAAGGCGGTTACGCCTGTAATCCCGTTCGCGCCAATTGTCGGCTTAAAAGCCAAGTAGAAAAAGTCGTAAATGTCTTTGTCTTGGGCGTCTTTGTACTTGTTGAAGTCAAACAGCATTCCTGCTATGGCTGTCCTCGGATTTCCGTTTGTTGTTACGCCTGAATTTACCCAAGTTCCGTTTTTAACGTCAAGAACGATGTTTGTGCGGAAGCCTTCCGTGTTGTTAAAGCCGGCGCTGATTTCCTCAAAGTAACGCTTTCCGCAGCGCTGGAGTTCCGATGCGTGTTCTCCTGAAGAATCCGTCTTTCCTTCTTCAGTGTCAGTGCGAATGTCAGAAACCGCGGAGCTGTCTCCGTTGGAGTCATTGATGGCTTTGCCTCCAACTTTGATGTTGTCGCCGGTCGCGTCAAGCGTCATTTGAAGGGCGTACTTTCTTGAAACGCCGCTGTCGCTTGGGGCTCCGCTGGTGTTTCCGTCTCCAGAACTATCTTTGCAAGCAGAGAACGCAAGCAAGGCTCCGCCCATAACGCAAAGGGCTGCAAGTGTTTTAGTCAATTTCATTGTTTTTTCCTCCGAAAAAAGAATCTAACGTTTAGGCTAGTGCAATTTTGGCAAAAAGTCAAGGCTTTTTGGGCTTTTGGAAGTCAAGGCCTTTTTATTTGACAAATGGCTTTTTGCGCTTTATTATTATGCCGCGCCGATTTTTCGCGTAGTGGAGGTGAGTTATGAAAAAAATTGTCGCGACATTGCTTTTTGCCGCTCTTTTTGCTTTTCCGGCTCTTGCCAGAAGCGTGACCTTGACCCTTCCTGACGGAAGCTCATGGACCTATGACTTGCCGGACGATGTGGCGAACATCGTGGACCAATACAAGAGCGAAATCGAGCAAAGGCTAAGGGGCAACAACGTTACCAGAGAACAAATGGACGCGGCCGCCAACGAGCTTAGCAGGGCATACAGCGACATAGCTAGCAGCCTTGGAACTGACCATCCTTACACGGTGGCAAAAAACGGCTTGAACGATTTTGCCGACGTCATAAGGGATTCAGTTTGCAACAGCCAAGTCCAGCAAAATGTTTGGGCAAACGCTTGGATTGGCTACCTTGTTCAAATTGGAAACGGAAAAATAAAGCCCAACTTTGGCCTTGGCTTGAACGCAGGCGCGGCAAAGCTTGATTTGTCTCCCCTAAAAAAGACGATGGACGCCTTTAAAATTGACTATGGAAGTTTGCCGGGAACTCTCGCAATGCCTACGTTGACTTTTGACGCGCGCTTGGGCGGAATAAAAGTCGGCGGCTTTTCATTGCCTTTTGACATTGGCTTTACAATTTCAGGCTTTGACTCGTCAAAAATGGGTCTAAATTCCGCGTTAAAGCCGGTTTCTTTTGACTATTTTGCAATCGGCGGCGACCTTCGCTATTGCGTGTTCAAATTGCCTGTTTTTGAAACCCGCCTTTCTGTTGGCGCGGGCTATTACTATACAAAGGGCGGAGTTCATGTTTCGGCAGACCAGGCCAACGCGGGCTTGGACTTTAAGTCGAGCAACTTTATGCTGAACGCCCAGGCCTCCGCAAAATTCGCCTTTTTCAGGCCCTTTGTCGCAGGCCGCTTTATGTTCGTCAACAGTTCCGTCGATTGGTACGCCAGAAACATAAATTGGACTAGCATTTTGAACGATTCCAGCTCAGGAATTACGAACGCAATCCTTTACGGCCTTCTTCCGACAAACTTCTCCGACACCGTCGATGGCTTTAAATTCCATCCAGTGATTCAGGGCGGCTTTGCCTTTGACATTGTTGTTGTTGACCTTACCTTTAGCGCCAGCTACGACTTTGCGACCCAAGTATACGGCGGCGCCTTCAGCATAAGGTTCAGCCTCTAAAAGCCCAAAACGCCTCCCCGCCGCAGCGACTGAAAGACGCGGTGACAACCGCCGTCACGCTGACAACCGCCGTCACGCTGAACTTGTTTCAGCGTCTGCGCTAGCGTAGGGCTTGCCTGCGACGGCACGAGCGGAGCCGTGCGGAGCGCTTAAGCGCGACTGCGATACCTTGAGAGGCCTCATTCCCGAAGGGAATGAGATTTCTCCATTTTCTCAAAAATTTTCCTTGCAAAATTATAACAAGCGGTTTATAATGAATAATAATAAGGAGAAAAAGTTGGCGAAGAAAAGATTTTTTCAGTATGTCGGAAAAACTCCGATTATACCGATTTCTTTGAAAATCCTTCTGATTTTCATTCCCCTGATTTTGATGTCAAGTTTTATGACCAACTTGATTTCTGTCCAGTTGTCCCAGCGCCAAGTCACTGAACTTACGAACCGCTTGACGGTGACCCAACTAAAAGAGCTTTACAAGACAGCCGGAAACCAATACCAAATTTATTCCTACAAAAAAAACAAGGAAGACTGCGTTGCGGCTTTGGAATCCGCCGCCATGGAAGAATTCAGCAATCCAAAAAGCGTCGCGATGGGCTTTGACAGAACGGGAAAGACTTTGTTTTGGGCAAGCGCCAACGGGCTTTCTATGCTGGAATTTCCCGACAAGAACGCCCTTGGCCTTTTGAACGAAAGGTACGACAGCGGGACTTTGGACGGCCAAATAAGCTTTGACTTGCGGGGCGAGGAATTTTACGGCGTTTACAAGTTTTCAGAAGACTGGAACGTTTTCCTTGTCCGCGCGGAAGCCAGAAGCGACACCGCTCGCTACAAAGTGGCCATTATGCTTATCATCAGCGCGGTCATTCTATTGCTCACTATTATATTCGTCGCGCTTGGAATATTCATGTTCAAGAAGGTTTTTTCGAGCATTTCAAAAATCACGCAAAGCCTTTACGACATGCAGCAGCGCTCGCAGCTTGCCACGATCAACATTGACGACGCGCCCAACGACGACGTCACTTACATGGCGGCTTCCTTCAACTCCCTTTCGGTTTCGGTTAACAACCTTTTGACAACTTTCCAAAAGTTCGTTTCAAAGGACGTCGTTTCAAAGGCTTACACCGACCACACGATTAAGCTGGAAGGAATGCAGCGCGAGCTTACGATTTTGTTCAGCGACATCAAGAGCTTTACCTACAGAACCGAGACTTTGGGAAACGAAATCATCGACCTTTTGAACGTTCACTACAACAACGTTATCCACGACGTTCACCAGGAAAACGGCGTTGTCGGCTCGATTATCGGCGACGCGATTTTGGCGATTTTCGGTTCTTACAAAAATCCCGAGATGAAGTCTTTGGAAGCGATTGACGCTGGCTGGCGAATCACTTACGTCACGGCCGAGCTTCGCGAAAAGATGAAGGCCCAGCGCAAAAAGATAGAAGAAACTAGAAAGCTTACCGCCGCGGAAGACAGGGTTTACAAGGCCGTCTTGCTTGACATCGGCGTAGGAATTGACGGCGGAACGGTTTTCTACGGAAACATCGGAAGCGACGAGCACATGACCAACACCGTAATCGGCGACAACGTAAACTCGGCCTCCCGCTTGGAAGGCGTCACCCGCATTTACCATTTGCCGATTGTCGTTTCGGAATACATTATGGACGACGTGAAGGACAAGAGCGACCGCTACAAGTTCTTTGAAATTGACACGATTCAAGTGAAAGGAAAGACAAAGGGAAAGAAGATTTACTTCCCCCTCGACACGGAAAACGAGGCCCAGCGCGAATTGATAAAAGACTTTGAGCTTTACGAAGAGGCTTTGCAGGCCTACTATTCCGGCGATTGGAAGAACGCCAGGAAGCTTTTCAAAAAAGTTAAAATGGAAGTTGCCGGCGTCTTTATGGAAAGAATGGGAGCCCGAGGAAACGCTCCTGAAAAATGGAAGGGAATATGGACAATGACGACAAAATAAAAGAGCTTTCTTTGTTTTTGGGCGACGAGCTTGAACCCCTCCGCCGCGCCAAAAGGGTAAAGGTTTACGACCTTGAGACTGAATACGCAAAGACCAGGGCCAACAAGCTTTGGTCCGTTTGGATCACCTTGGGCTTGACTTTCATCGTATTTGTGCTGGTCACGGTTTTTACAATCCGCGGAATCGGAAAAAGCAACGACAGAATTGACGTGAATCTTTCCTCATTTGAGGACTTGAATTTGCAGAATCTCTTTGACCAATTGCAAAGGGCCCAGGACCGCTTTGACGAGGCTTCAAAACGAAAGGCTTCCTTGCAGGGAATGCTTGACGCGCGCCTTTCGCAAGCCAAGCTCAAAATGCAGGCCGACCTTGACTTGTTGAAGAATACCCGCCTTTCCAAGGGAACTTTGGCCGACCGCCGCAAAAAGATTCAAAGCGACTACAACGCCGAGGTCGCGGCCGCCCACGCCGAAATTGACGAAAGCCTTTCAACCGCCGAGGCCGAACTGAAGCAATACGAGGAGCAGCTAAAGGAATACGACAGCGAAAACGTAAGCCGCGCCCAAGAATGGGAAAAGAAGATGGACTCTGAGCGCCAAGCCCGCCAGTTGGAAAAGCAAAAATTGGTCGATTCCTACGAAAAGCAGCTTGCCGACGCAAGGGCTCTTTTGGAAGAAACCCGCCGAAAGGACTTTGAGGACAGAAAAAACGCCACAAGCGAAATCTCAAAGCGCTACGAGCAAGAAATCGCCAATTACGACCCGATTTTTAGGGATTCAAAGACCACGAGCGTTGTCACAAGCGCGAACCAAAAGCCTTTGGGCGTTTTCAATTCTGAGACCATTTTGGGCCAGGACGCTTCTGCGGTAAGCGAGGAATTTGCCGCCGCCTTGGCTTCGGCCCAGGCAAACTACAGCGATTTGGAGTACTTGCTTTCAAAATCCGCCGCGATTCCCCAGCGAAACACGATGAGGAACGTTGTCGCCGGCCAAAAAAAGCTTTCTTACACAATCGCGAACGAATTGGCCCGCGCCGCCGTGACCGAAATCAAGGCCAAAAACGAGCAAAACGCGGCCATTCAAGTTGAAGTTGAAAAAATGAAAAGCCAAGTCGCCGCCGCCAACCAAGAGCGGAACTTTGAAA
>JAILDQ010000062.1 GCA_024689365.1 Treponema sp.
GCCGAGAGCGCCTGGTCGCTTATGTCAAAGGATGGGGGAACAACTTCTTCGCGCTGGTAGCCCAATTCAAGCGGCAGCAATCTTGAAAAATCGTTCGCGCCTGCTGTAAAGACTTTTAAGCCGCCGCCTTCTTGGGCTTGCATAAAATTTGGGTCACCGGCGCTCACCTTTTGGGCTTGCAAAACCTCGCCGCTATCTTGGGAGAGCGCTTCAATACCGCTGTTCGCGCGAGCTTGGTCGCGAGCGCGGACGTTGCGGCTTATGCGGCGTTCCAACGCTTGCGGGCAACTTTCGTTTTCCTCGCCGCTAACCATCAAAAAATATTTGTTGACCACGCTGGGCTTCATCGGGCTTTTTTTGTTTTTGAGAATGTTCCGGACAAATACGCTTCCGACTGCTTCGCCGTTAACGCAAAAGGGTTCGTTCTTTTCAAAAAATTCAGCAAGAGGCTTTTGGGCTTCGCTGCAAACTTTTTTGTCAAAGGCGCTTTTGTATTTTGCAAAAGGAAGGCAATGAAAAAGAGAGCGCTTTTTTTTAAGAGCGAATATGCCGGCAAGTTTTTGGTCTTTAGCCCCCGAAACAAGTTCGGGCTGACGGTTTGATGCGCCCCATTCTTTGGCTTGCAAGCAATCGCCCCCTTCTTTGGCTTGCAAGCAATTCTGGCCGCCCTCTTTTTGTTCTTTGCCCCCCGAAACAAGTTCGGGGTGACAGTTTGAAGCGCCCTCTTTTTGGGCTTGCAAAGAATCCACGTAATAAATCGCCCAGCAATTTTCGCAGCCGCGCAAGATTTCCGAGGCGAGATTCGCGCATTCAAATTCGTAAGGCTGAATAAAAGAAAGGGCCTCTTCCCCTTGTTTCGGAAGAAGAGGCTTTATGATGACTGGCATTTTTTAGTCGGGCATCTTTTTGTAATTGTCAAATTCCGCGAGCATCTGGGCGTCCTTGTTTTTGTCCAAAAGGCTTACGATGACAGAGACAATCAAGTTAAAGATAAAGGCGGGAAGAATTTCGTATACGTTGAAGAGTCCGCCAGAAAGATTGTGCCAAACTACAACTGTGATTCCGCCAACGAGCAAGCCGGCGATGGCGCCCTTGTTCGTGATTCCGCGCCAGTAAAGCGCCAACAAAATAAGGGGACCGAAAGTTCCGCCAAAGCCCGCCCAAGCGTAGCTTACCAAACCAAAGATTGTGCTTGTCTGGTCGAGCGAAAGAACAAAGGCTACGGCAGCGATCAAGAAAACCGTGACGCGGCTGATTTTAAGAACAGTCTTTTCGTCGGCGTTAGGATTGATGAGGCCTTTGAAAATGTCTTGGCTTACGGCGCTAGAGGCAACCAAAAGCTGGCTGTCGGCAGTGCTCATAGAAGCGGCCAAAATGGCGCACAAGAAAATTCCCGCGATGAAGGCAGGATACATTTTCATCATTGTCACGCTGAATACAGTTTCCGCGGCTCCGCCTGATAAAAGTTGCGGTAATAAATACGCAGTTCCCAAACTTCCGATGATGAAAGTTCCGATGTAAGAAATGATCATCCAAGTGATTCCAACGCGGCGTGCTGTGGCAACTTCCTTGTTGCTGCGGATTCCCATAAAGCGAACGATTACGTGAGGCATTCCAAAATAACCCAAGCCCCAAGCCATCGCGCTGATGATAGAAGTCGCGCTAAAGTTTTTGTTTGCGGTGAACTTTTGCAAAAGCTCATCTCCCAACTCGCCGTTCAAAGCCTTGCCCATAAAGTCCTGAGCCTGGCCAATCGCGTTTGCGGGTCCGCCCAAAGAGAACAAAATGATTACGGAAGAAACGACAAAGGCGATGAAAATCAAAGTTCCCTGAATAAAGTCAGTGGTGCAAACCGCAAGGTAGCCGCCCATAATCGTGTAAGACAAAATTACGATCAAGCCGATTACAAGGCCGATATTGTAGTTCAAGCCAAAAACAGAATTGAACAATTTGGCGCAAGCCACAAAACCGCTGGCAACGTAAATCGTAAAGAACAAAACGATGAAAATTACGGAAATGACAGAAAGGACGTGAGACTTGTCCTTAAAGCGGTTCGTCAAAAATTCAGGAATTGTGATGGAGTCGCCAAAAGCGATCGAACACTTTCTCAAAGCCTTGGCGATAAAAAGCCAGCTAAGGTAAGTTCCGACAATCAAGCCAAGCGCGGTCCAGAAAGTTTCCTTAAAGCCGCCCAAATAGCAAAGTCCCGGCAAACCCATCAAAAGCCAAGCCGAAGAGTCGGAAGCTTCCGCGCTGAGCGCCGTGAACCAAGGGCCGAGCTTTCTTCCGCCCAAGAAAAAGTCAGAGGCGTTGTTGTTTTTGCTTGCGCTCGAAAGTCCAACAAAAACCATCGCCGCCAAGTAAATAACAAACGCCAACAATTTTGCGATTGTCACCGAATCCATTTTTTTCTCCTTTTACTTTATTGAAGATATTCAATTTTATTAAATTTTTGCGGATTGCGCAATATCGGGGAGAAGGCTAAAACCCCTTTGAAGAATAGGCCAGAATTTTGCTCTTTATTTCGTTGGATATGATGTTGGCGTCGCGGATTAAAAGACCGTGAACGATTTGGTCGATTTGGCCAAGCGGAAATCCGCCCAGGTCGATGGAACTTTCTTCCATAAAGAAGAAATGCGCGGGAACTCCAAGGACGGCGCAAAAATCTTGGAGCAATTCCGCGCTCACAAAGGACGAGCCGCTTTCAAGGGCGCCAATGTGCTTTACGCTTACGCCAGCCTTTTCCGCCAGCTGCTCCTGCGAAAGCGAGCGCTCCTTTCTGTATTTCCGCAAATTTGCCCCAAAAATCTTCTTTATATCCATCGCCCCAATTATAAACCCAACCTTTAAGGTTAGAAACCAAACCAAATATCCTATTTTTAGGTCTATACCCTAATAAAAGGTTGTGTTTTGACCATTCAAGGTGTATAATAGGTGGTATTATTTTGGAGGAATTGTATGAAAAAGATTAAAATCGCGCTCGCGGCAGCCTTATTTTCGTTTCAAATTTTCTGCGCCTTTGCGGAATTGAATTACATTGAGATTGTATCGATTTCAAACGCGCCGATTGTAAAAGTAAAATCATTAGAAGATTTTGAATCGCTCATCAGCAAGAACAACGTTTCTACTGCGTTCTTTCAAATAGGAGTCACCGAGACAACAAAAACACTTAGTGGAGTTTACACTTCAAAACCATACAATGTCACATATATAAATATCGCCGGCGCATATTTTTCATTCAATCTGGGAACATATGCTAGAATTTTAGATTTTAAAGAAGGAAAGGCTCTTGGCTTTGAAAACGGAACGGAATACTACGAAGCAAGAAACTTGAATCTCCTAAACTTAGAGCTTTATCAATACTACAAGAAAAACACTTTCAAATCTTCTGAAGACTGCGCCGAAGCGAAAAAAAATAATTTCCCCACATCAGATGAATATTACGCCGCAAAAGAAAAAGGATACGACAGCTACGCTAACTACAAAGACTATCTTGTATGGAATGGCAACGGGTATAAGTCTAAAGAAGAATGGCTGAAAGCAAAAGGCAAAGGATTTTCAAACTACAACGCAAAAGATTTCCACGACGCGCAAGCAAACGGTTTTGCAACAGCAGACGACCACCAAAAAGCCCATGAGTTGGGATTTACAAAAAATGACGAACTCAAAACATATAATTCTGTGACAAAAGACTTGGAGCAAATCCTCAACGATAAGGGAACGGATAGAAAACAAACCGTCATATATTATTTTATTAAAAAATTATCCAAAGGAAATTACTCATTGAGAGTGTTGTCCGCGTCGCTTAAAGATATCTTATCTCAAAGCGATGATGCGACACGAAAAACAATCGAATTTTTTATAGACAATGATAAATCACGGACATTGGAACGTCATACTGAACCAAAACATCGTAGCGATTGGTACCGTAACGACAGAAATCTTTCTCCAATTACAGGCGACGAACTTTTTCCTGAAAATGAGCTTAACGCTTTTATTGAACGAGTAGACATAAAAGAATTAGGCGAGTTTAATAAAGAAAAGGGAAACCTTATTAAAAAATAATATACCACACGGAGGCAAACAATGAAAACAAAATCAATCTTTGCAATCACAATCGCGGCGGCGTTGGCGCTGACAAGCTGCGAGACAATGGACAGCATAGCGGAACTATTTTCTGGCGGCGGAAGCGTTTCTCAGCAAACAAACGGTTCGCAAGCGGACAGTCCTTCAAACGCAAAAGAACCAAGATACACAAAAGACAAAATCGACGAAAGCGTTTGGGACTTGTCAAAATTGGACACTGCGCGCAATGTTGACTATATGTACGAAGTCGAAAAAAACGTGATTCTTGAAATGAACATGGCGCGGAGCAATCCTAAAAAATACGCCGAGCTTTACATCGAGCCGCGAACAAAGCGCTTTAGCGGAAACATTTACAACGGAAAGCTTATGACGCAAGAAGGAGCGGCCGTCGTAAAGGAATGCGTAAGTTTCATGAACACGCAACGCGCCCTTCCAGTCCTTAAGCCCTCAAAAGGATTGACACAAGCGGCAAAAGACCATTCCTCAACCCAGTCATTGACAAACCAAGTCGGCCACGCCGGAACGGACGGCAGCGACCCATTTGAAAGAATGGAAAGATACGGCTCGTTTATGACCGCCGGCGAAAACATCGACTACGGCTGCTCTTCCGCCCGCGAAATCGTCGTCTCCCTCTTGGTTGACGACGGCGTTAAAAGCCGCGGCCACCGCAAAAACATTATGAACAAAAACTTCACAACAGCAGGCGTTGGCTACGCCGACAAGCACAAGGCCTTTAATTATATGTGCGTGATTGATTATTCCGGGGAGTATAAGGAAAAGGAATAGCAAGTCAGAACCTTTAGCAATAATACGAAATCTTGGAAAACGTATCCATCCACTTCTTTTCAATTTCTGGAATGCGCATTTCTATGATTCGAATTATATTGTTTAATGTGGCCGCTGGAATTTTCGACTTGTTGTTGGCAAGCGAACAATGGCCGTTTTTCGTTATCCAAATTTTTGTAGAATTGGGAACAGGCTTGCCTTCAGAAACATGAACATGAATCGGCTCTAAAGGAACGCTTTCGTCAAGCCAAAAGTATACCCAATAGGGGCCAATCTTAAAAACCTGAGGCATTGTCAAAACCGCCCGTTTGGGAAAATTCCAAAATCAAATGCTTTTCAGAGTCAACCAACTCTTTGAGGTAATTCAACTCTTCTTCCGTGTAGCCGGAAACATCTGTCCATTCTTGCTTAGGAAGCCAACAAGCGGCACGCTTAAAGCACAGTTTTTCGTCGGGGGTTTCAATGGAAACTTTAACGCGGCCGTCAGCCATCATTTCTGAATGAACAATTTCCGTTCCGTCATTTAGAGTCATAAAATGATATGTCATAGCGCCCCCCTTGCATTGTATTTCTTGTAATTATATTCTATTTTTTCTTAAAAAGCAATTGAAACTTTCTCCGCCCCAAAATTCTCCCCTTAACTCCGCCAAAAATTCTTCCGATACTAGAAAAGTAGCGCTATAATTGCGTCTGGAATGCCCGTGAAAAAAAAGTTTTGGCAAAAAAAAGATAATTTTCCTCTATATAAAAGCCCTGCCCGCGCAAAAATCCGCAAGGCCGGCCGTTTTATTATTGCCGCGCTCATCTGCGCCTTTTTTTCCGCGCCCATTTTTGCGGAAACATATTATTGGGCAGGCGGCGGCGCGGACGCAAATTGGACAACCGCCGCAAACTGGTCTCCTTCAACAGGCTATCCGTCAAACAATACGGACGAAGCGTTCATTGCGGCGGATGCTCCACAAAGTTATACAATCGACATTAATGAGAACATCACAGTTGGAACGGTTCACGTCGCGGGAAAGGTAACAATAAATGTCAACAACAACTTTAAAGCAACAACGCTGAAC
>JAILDQ010000071.1 GCA_024689365.1 Treponema sp.
AAGCCGCGCAAAATGGAGCGAAAAGCTTTAAGTGCGACGCAAGGCGGGCGGACAAAACATTCCCCTTTGACTCATATCAAATCAACAAGGAAGCCGCCGCGAAAGTTTTTGACCAAAAGATTTTAAAGGTAGACGTTCACAATCCCGACGTAAAAGTATTCATAGAAGTTCGCGAACAAGTTTTCATTTACGCAAACGACAAAAAAGCCGTTAGAGGCCTTCCTGTCGGCGTTAGCGGAAACGGCTTGCTCTTGTTAAGCGGCGGCATAGACAGTCCCGTTGCCGGTTGGCGAATGATGAGGCGGGGAATGAAAGTTGACGCGGTTTATTTTCATTCTTACCCATACACAAGCGACGAAGCGCAAAAAAAAGTCGAAGACTTGGCCGCGCAAATTTCAAAATATGGAATCAGCCTTCACTTGCACATCGTAAGCTTTACCGAAGCGCAAATGCAAATAAAAAAATCCTCGCCAGAAAATTACAGCACCTTGCTTTTGAGAATGTGCATGATGTCCGTGGCAAACAAAATCGCAGAGCGCATAGGCGCTCAATGCATCGTGACAGGCGAATCCTTGGGGCAGGTCGCAAGCCAAACGATAGAAAACATGGCCGTAACCGAAATGATGGCGGCCTACCCTCTCATAAGGCCATTGGCTGGAATGGACAAGGAAGAAATAATTTCCGACGCGGTAAGAATCGGCACCTACGACACTTCAATTTTGCCCTACGAAGATTGCTGCGTTCTCTTTAGCCCAAAGCATCCAATTTTAAAGGCAAATAAAGAAGAGGCCAAAAAGATTTACGACGGAATGCAAATTGAAGGCCTCCTGGAAGAGGCCTACAACACAAGGACAATAAAAAACTTTTTTGCGGGAAAAGAAATTTCCGTGCAAAAATAAATTTACTGGACTTTCTTTTCCAACAAGAGTTTCGCAATCTTGCTTGAATCGGTGTCAAATTTCAAGCGGTCAAAATTTTCGGACATGCGGCTGTCAAAATTTTCATCGCTCAAAAGCTCTTCGATTTTGTCATAAATGTCGGAGGGCTTTTGGATAAAATATCCAACCTTGTTTTTTACGGCAAAACGCATGTTGCCCAATTCCTGATTGTGAATGTATCGGGAAATAATTATGGGCTTTCTGCAAGAAAGAACTTCAATCAAAGTTGCCGGCCCCGCCTTCATTACTACGCAGTCCGAAAGCTTTATCAACTCGTCCAAGTAATCGACAAAGGAATAAACGTGAAGGTCAAGTTTTGGATATAAGCGCGAAAGGCTTTCAAGGTAAGCGTATTTTCCCATGTCTTTTCCGCAAACAACGGCGATTGCGAATTTCGCATGGCGCATGACGCACTTGTTCACGATGTCAACCGCGCCCGGAAGGCCGTCTCCGCCGCCGACAAGCAAAACCGTTTTTTTGTTTGGATCAAAGCCTCGCTTTTTTCGCAAGGCCAAAATTTCTTTTTTTCCAAAGGGCTGCAAATATTTCGGATTAAGGACAAAAGGAACAAGCTTTATTTGATTTTCAGGAACCTTTAACGCGATGCCTGTTTGCCTTGCCTCTTCCGAATAAACAAAATAATCCAACGACCTATCCCAAAACCAAACGTGGGGAACGGTAAAGGGGTCGGTGACCATTACCGTTATGTTAATTTTTTTGTGCAAGCGCAAAACGGCCGACTTGGCGAATGTCGAAAGCGAATGATGAAAGGAAACTATGTCTGTCGGTTGCTCGCGCTTTATGACTTTCTTTAAATAATGAACGGTGTGAGACCTCATTATCTTGCTTATGAAAGTAATGAATGGCCTGTGCTGGCCCAAGTCATAGATTAGAGGAAAAAGGCCGTGCAGAAAATTTGTTGACCAAAAGTAAAGGTATTCAAAAGCGACTTTTCCAAAAACGTTCGCCCTGTCAAAGCCGTTGGCCATAACAACTTCAGCATCAGGATTTTGCTTTAGAATTTCTTCCTTTAAGACTCGCGCGGTTGAAATGTGCCCCGCGCCTGTTGTCAAATACAAAAATAAAAATTTCCGCTTAGCCATCTATTTCTCCAAAGTTAGTAACTATATTTTACGGAAAGAGAAATATAGTTGTTCACCTCATTATACAATTTGTTTTTCCAAGCATTCTTTGCGTTAGCCACATGCAAATACTTTTCCTCCAGAGAATGGGATTCATTGATTGCCCTTGCGACATCCTCTGTGTAAATTGCCGATGAAACGCCCTTGTTGTTTATAAATTCAAACGTATATCCAAATTTAAGCTCAAGAACGCCCCACTTTTTTCTAAAGGCTTCCCAGGACCCCTGCAATCCGCATTGGAACACGTACATTTTTTCCGCTCCAATCATGAAAACCTGTCTTTCCTGAACGCTCTTTGGATAAGGATCTGTCGCGACAGAACCGGTATTGTCTCCAACGGCAAATTTCGCGCAATGCTCGATCGCTTCATCGTATGTCCAAGTTTGCGTTTCGTTAGCGTGACGCATAAAGTCTGTTGAAAGATTAAGGTTCAAGCGCTTTATTGGCTCAAAAGCGATTGCAAAGTGTATTCTATCCGAATTTGGCGGAAGATTAGAGCCGATGCAAACGCCGTGATTTGTATAATCCTGATAATTGAATGTCTCCTCTTTTACAGGATCTGTGTTGCTCGGGGAATTTATCCAATGCGAATACATATATGGCAAGACAAGGGTGTAGTCAAGCGCAAGCTTTTTGCACTTGTCTGACTTTGGCGTGTAAATGACACCCGTTTGCAAAGCGGCCTTGAACTTGGAGTCAAAGTTTCCCTTCGCCCAATCGTCCACGCTTACGTCGTCCACAGAAAAAGTCAATGCAGCCTCAAAGCGGTCAAAGGGTCTGTACTCAAAACTCAAGCCGTAAATGTCGTTGTCGCCCGCGTCGAACATTCCCTGCAAAAGAATGTATGGAGCGGGAATCAAATAACTTGGGTCAAAGCGTTCGCCAAAGATTCCTGTTTCAAAATAGGAAATCGACAATTGCTTTATCGGA
>JAILDQ010000074.1 GCA_024689365.1 Treponema sp.
ATCAGCCGAGACCTAAGGTCGCGCTTTGACGGAATGCTTACCTTTGTTTTTGAAAACTCAAACAACGAAGTGAATTTCTTCTACAAGAATTCAACAAACGGCCTTACGCTTGAAGACGCGAGCGACGCGACGATAAAAAACAACATCGCTCAAAGCCAGTCAAAAAGCCCGATCGTAATTTTCTTCAGCAGATAATTTTTAGGAAAAGACAATGGCCTTTGTTCAATTTTCAAAAGTATGCCTTTCATTTGGCGAAAGAAAAATTCTCGACAACGTAACGGTAAACCTAAAGACAGGAACAAAGGCCGCCTTGACAGGCGCTAACGGCGCGGGAAAATCAACGCTCATAAAAATCATGGCCGGCATTCAAGAGCCTGACTCGGGCGAACGAGCGGCGCAAAAAGACGCGCGAATCGTTTACCTTCCGCAGTCAGGCTTGACGCATTCAGGCTCAACCTTAATTGAGGAAGCCGACCGCGCCTTTGAGTACGGCTACAAAATTCAAGAGGAAATCGACGACATCGGCGAAAAGCTAAAGGAAAATCCATCCAACAGCTCAGAGCTTTTAGAGCGCCACGCCGCCCTTCTTGCAAGCCTAGAAAATTCAGGCTGGTACCGCCGCCAAGCCCTTGCCGAAACGGTTTTAATCGGACTTGGCTTTGACAGAAAAGACTTTGACAAAATGACGCAAGAATTTTCCGGCGGCTGGCAAATGAGAATCGCGCTTGCAAAAGCCTTGATGCAGCAGCCCGACATTTTGCTGCTTGACGAACCCACAAACTATCTTGACCTTGAGGCGCGCTCTTGGCTTGAAACATTCTTGCAGAACTTTAAGGGCGGCTTTTTGCTCGTAAGCCACGACCGATATTTTTTGGACGTAACCATAAACGAAGTCTACGAGCTTTTCAACGGATCACTAAAATGCTATCCGGGAAATTTCACCAATTACGAAAAGACGCGCGAGGTAGAGCTTAAGACTTTGATCGCCGCCTACGAAAAGCAGCAGGAAGAAATCCAACACTTGCAGTCATTCATCGACCGCTTTGGCGCGAAGGCCACAAAAGCCGCCCAAGCGCAAGAAAGGCAAAAGCAGCTGGACAAAATCGTTCCGATAGAAATTCCTGAAAGCCTAAAGAAGATTTACTTTAAGTTTCCGCCCGCGCCACATTCAGGCCAGTTGGTTTTTAGAATGAAGGGCGTCACAAAAAGCTACGACGGAAAGACAAACGTTTTGGACAAGCTTGACTTGCAAATTGAAAACGGCGAGCGCCTTGTTGTCGTTGGCCACAACGGAGCCGGAAAGTCAACCTTGCTAAGAATCATCTCGGGCGTTGACAAAGACTTTAGCGGAGAGCTAATCCCAGGAGCGGGCGTTCAAATCGGCTACTTTAGCCAAGACAACGCCGAGACAATCAAAGGAACGGAAAGCGTTTTGGAATGCATCGAAAACGCCTGTCCCTTGGAATTGGTTCCAAAAGCCCGCGACATGCTGGGCGCCTTTTTGTTCAGGAACGACGACGTGTTCAAAAGCCTTGACGTTTTGTCGGGCGGCGAAAAATCAAGAATCGCGCTCTTGCGTCTTTTGCTAAAGCCGATAAACTTTTTAATTCTTGACGAACCGACAAACCACTTGGACATGCATTCAAAAGACGCGCTCTTGGAGGCGCTAAAAGATTTTGGCGGAACAGTCGTCTTTGTAAGCCACGACCGCGGCTTTATCCAAGACTTGGCTACGCGCGTTTTGGAATTGAAGCCAGGCCAAGCCAGAAACTTTTTGGGCGGCTACCAATATTACGTCGACCGCTTGCAAGCCGAAGCCGACGGAACAGTTCCTTCAAGCGCGAATAATTCGCAAGCCCAAAACTCCGGCGCTCAAGCCTCAAGCGCTCCCCAAAAATCCGCGGCCGCCCTCAGCTGGGAAGAGCAAAAGAAAATCGCCAACGAAAAGAAAAAGCTTGAGCGCCTTGTAGAAAAACTTGGCGCCCAAATCGAAGAAAAAGAAAATCAAAAGAAAGCCTTGGAAGAAAAAATGTCCGACCCCGCCGTTTATTCCGACGGCGCCAAAGCAAAGGAAGTCCAAGCGCAAATCCAAACCATTGACGCCGAGCTCGACGCCCTCAATTCCGAATGGGAAGACGCCGCGGAAAAGCTCTCCTAATCACCAGCCGTAACTTGGCGCGTAGGGAACAAATTCCCAGCCGTCCGCCAATGTAATGTTCACAGAAAAATATGTCGTTTCCGCGCGCTCTTGAAAGCCGGGAATGTTCACAAGGGCAAAGCAGGCTTTTTGTCCGCCGCGGGGATGGGCGCAGCTTCCAGGATTTATAAAGTAAGTGCAGTCTTCTTCTTGGCGGGCGGCGATATGGGTGTGGCCGTAAAAAACTATGTCGGCTTG
>JAILDQ010000088.1 GCA_024689365.1 Treponema sp.
TGGAAAATTTTACGCCTGTGAACAAATCAAAGTTGTACAAAAGGGTTTGCTTTGTAACTTGCTTGACCTTGTTGAAAGTGTAGGCGTAAGGGTAATAAAAAGCGTTGCGGGCGAACAAGTCAACGTTGATTCGCTTGCCAAAGACCAAAAAATTGTTGGTGGTCATTTCGTAATAGGCGCCCACCAATTTATCGTTCCAGACAAAGTTTGAGCGGTTGGACTGCTTTTGAATGCGGGTTATTGAAGCCCATGACACGCCCCAATTATGAAGCAAGCCAAATTTGCGGCCTTTTTGCTCAACCAATTCGTTGATGGTGGCCCAGTGGCCCGGCGTTTCTTCGTCTGGAACTGGATTGGCGATTTTTGTTCCAGTGCCGGTGTGGAGAACTGTTGTTGTCTTTTCTTTTGCAAAGGCCAAGGCTCCAAAAAGAACCAGCGCCGCGGCCGCAATTTTTTTCTTTGAGCAAATCATCTAAAGGGCTCCGTTATCAACCTGCGTGGTAAAGTGAAAGATTTATCGCCGTTCCGTAAGCGTCAAACCAAGTTAGATAAAGAATGCCGCCGCGAATATCCCATTCGCTGTTAATGCTGCCATCGTCTTTGGAAAATGAAATAATGTTTTCTATGACTGAATAGTTGCCGGAATATGTTTTCTTATCTTGGTTTGAATCTATGATTGTGGCGCTAAAAGAGCCGTCGTCCGCAAAAGAAATCTTATTTCCCGCGTTGTCCGACCAAGCTCCGTAAAGGGGGCTAGGCGTGTAACAAGCGCAAATGAACGCGCATGTGAACAAAGCAAGCGCAAAAGTAAAAACTATAAATCTAAATTTTTTCATACTATTTTTCTCCCCAGGTCCAGTCAGCGTTAGCAGAAATGTTTTCTGATCGGCTAGTATCGGCTGAACCATCGTTCTTGTATTCATAGACAGTAAGATTTCGGGTGACGCCGTAAGTTCCGCCTCCGGCGGCTCCGCCCTTGATTTTTATTGCATTATAAACAACGCTTCCTGGATACATTCCCCGCGCTGTTACAGTTCCGTCCATAGTTCCGTTTGTGTCCATGCCGGCGCTTGTGTTGGTGTCGCCGTCTAGCAAGAAATAAACGCCAAGAGATGGTTTGTCCATAATGTAATAGTCAGCGTAATTGGAGTAATGCATAAGAACGCGGCCGCTTAATCCGCTGATATGCGCGTCGTAGCTAAGGCTTCCGCTAATGGCGCCGTTTGCCGATTCCGTTCCAAGCTTTGCGGTGTTGCCGCTCTTGTGCATGAGGGTAAGTTTCTTTTGCGAGTTGAGCGTTGTCTTGATGTATTCTCTAACGTATTGATAAGTGGTCAAAGCGCCGTAGCCGTAATCGGTATTTGAGTAATTGGCGCCTTGTCCAAGGCTGTTGAGTGAAAGAACGCGGTAGTAGTAGATGTTTCCAGCCTTTGCTTGCTCGTCTTTGTAAATGTAAGATGTTTCGGTAATCGGGCTGTCGTTGATTTTCTTGAAGCCTGAATTTTCCTTTGTTGAGCGGAAAATGTTGTAGCCGCCGTCAGCGCCGCCGTCCGGAGCTTGCCAGAAAAGTTTTATAGCGTGAACGCCGTTGGCGTTGGCGTTGGCGTCGTTGTTGGTCAAACCGGAAATCGCTGCGTTCTTTGTCGCGACCAAATTCTTGGCGGCGTATGGCGCCGGCGCTATGGCCGCGGACAGTTCGCTTTCTTCCGTTCCGTTTTTGACTGAGACCTTGTAGAATTTGTAGGCCGCGACTGTTTCTTCATACATGCCTTCTTCTTGCGACTTTGCGGGAGAGGTAAACTCAGCTATTTGCGCAAAGCTGTTGCTGTCCGCGGTGTTGCTGCCGTAAACGACGTAGACATAAGAATTCCAAGAGGCTTTGCCGTTTTCCACCTTTTTAATTGTGGCCGGCGAATTGTATATGCAGTCTTGGCTTCCGATGGCGGCGCTAAAGGCAATTATGTTGTTGCTTATGTCGCCGTTAATTTTTTTTACAGCAATGTTTTGTGGCGGGCTGAGAAGGAAGGCTTCCGCGGGGTTTTCGGAATCGTCGCCGGTTTCAGACATGGCGCCGGCAAATTCTTCAGAATTGATTTCTGAAATGGCTTGAACTTGATAATAATAGAAAACATTTGGTTTTAACGACAATTGATCGTCAACAGTAATTGACGTGGTAGCGTTTGGAATGTCGGAACCAGACTGCTTTAGCGTCGCGTCGGCGGAAGTGTAGCGGTACAAACGGTATTTTGTCGCTCCGCTAACTTCATCCCATTCTAAGGAAACGGTTCCTTTTGAGTCGCCGCGTCCTTTTGTGACACGAATTTCTTCAACCGCTCCTGGCGCTCCGGGTTTTAGCGCGTAGCCCATGGCGACGGAAGAAGAAACGCTTTCGTTGCCGCTGGGTCCTACTGACATGACTGTAAAGTAGTAATTCACTCCCCTTTGGTCTGCGGCTACAGGAATTGGGTATGTCGTGGTGTTGCCGTAAACGGTGGCCACTTGGGAGCCACCGCTTCCGTCGCTGTTAAGGCTGCGGTAAATGCGATAGCTGGAAACGGAGTTTGACGCAACATCCCAAGTAAGAATAATTTTATCTTGGTATTTTCCGCAACTGGCCTTTAAGCCTGAAGGCGGCGTCAATAGCGAGCCTACGGCTTGCGGGTCTTTTTCAGAGTCAGCGACAGGATTGCCCTCTTCGTCTGTTTTGTAGTAGTCGGGATACCAAGCGCTTTCGTTGTATTTTTCTATTTTATTTTCGGCGCATATTCTGTAAAAGTAGCCGCATTTGTAGGCCTCGTTGCTGTAGTCCAAAACATTGGCCGGCGTGTTGTCTATTATTGTGTCGGTGAAACTTGTGCCTTCGATAAAAGAAGAGTGGGGAAGCGGCTCAAAGGCGCCCTCGTCTGGAACTTTCCAAGAGCCGTCCGCTTCTTTTTCCGTGGCGATAGCGCGCTCAAGGCGATAGGAGCGGGCGTATTGAACTTTTTCCCAGCTGACGATTATTTTGTCGTTGTATTCGCTGTTGGTCACAAAGACTTGCTTAGGCGCGGCAAGGTTTTCTATTGTTTCTTGCGATTCAAACATTTTGGCAAGCGTCACGCCGTTTGTCCCTGGCTGCATAGGCACGCGGTCTTGGAACATATCCGCGCAGCCGGCAAAGAGGAGCGCCGAGAGCGCGAGGGCGGCGGTTTTTGCAATGCGTGTCATAGTAAACTTTTTCATTTTTGTCGAACCTCCCACCATGTTCCGTTCATAGTCGGATATGAAGAATTTGTTCCGTCGGTTTCATTTTCATCTAATTTTGTCGCAAGAGCGAAGGGAAACCATTGCTTAAAGTCGGTTTCATTATTTGAAACGGTCTTAGTCATTGAATTTTCCAATGAATTGTGTTTATAAGTCAGAGACAAATCCCAATCCGTTCCATATACAGGGGCAATAAACACCATATGGCTTGTATTCGTTCCCGCTTTTAATGTTACAGTTCCTTCATAAGAATTTAACCCAGTTTCATGCATTACTGTAATTGTACAAGAACCAAGTTCGTAATCTGTGCGATCATATGCATATCCCTTTTCAGACTTGTTGCTAGAAAGCGTGAAAGTGCTTGTAAATTCTGTATCTTGTCCAAGTATTTTAGCAAATATGTTTTGAAAAGATTTGAATTCATATCTCAAATCATAAATTACAGGAGTTGACATACTTATGTATTCAGTTGTCATAGTAAAATCACCTTTGTGAAGAGTTTGCAAAAGGCCGCTACTTCCTCCTTTCTTATGGAAAGCGTCAGCTACAATCAATGTTACGCACTTCGCAAATTCGTCATTTGTAATCTTTCTGTAAAGGGTTGCCTTGCTTGAAGCATTTATGGTCATTTCATCGCCGTCTTTGTTTGTAAATGTTCGGCTTGTTGAAAGCGTGTAATAATGTTTGTAGTCGCGCTGAACCTTCAGCAAGCCGTCATGAGTTCCAGTGTCAGCGCTTTGATCGATATGGCCAGGTGTTAGTTTTACTGTGACGGCGTTGTCAGAGGGAGTAGGTGAATTTGGAGTTATGTCATACCAACTGTAGGCATTCGTCTTATTGGCAGTGACGGATCCGTTTTTGTCAAATTCAAAAATCGGCCAATCGTCGGCGGAGCAGTTTAAATTTTTTGTTGTAAGACTGTAGCCGTTTACATCGCCGCCCACAACCCTATCGTTATTCCAATTATACAAATGCCATTGAAATGTTTCTGAATAGTCTTCGTTGTTGTTTGTTATTTTGGCATAAGTGATGTCAGGCAAGTTGAACATATAGCCCACGCTTCTAATCTCAGCGTCTGTAATTCTTTTGTCGTATTTATCTGATAGATAAGAAACATAGGCCGCATCTTTGCTATCCGCGTCCGATGAATTCATCGAACCGCTATATGTGATTGCATATTCAAGCGCCTGAATTGAGTCGTCGTCTTCTGGTGTGGCGGCGGAATCTGTTGGCGTAAAAGTTACAGAATTGATTTTAGAGTTCGCTATAGGCATCCCAGAATTTACCCACGTTCCATTAGAGCCTTTTTTTCTGAACCACAATGTCGGCGTTTTGCCTTTGTCCTTGGCGCTTTGCGGCAACTCCCAAGTAAGAACAACCTTGTCGGGATATTCGGCTTTTGTCGCTTCCAACGCGATTCCGTAGCCTGTGGTGTAGCCGATTTTTTGGACGGCGGAAACGCTTTCGTATTTTTTCCCTACAAGCGCTAGGTCGTCCAACTTGTCAACAGCCGTCGCGTCGCTCTGCGCCAAAACCGGAAGGACAGTGTATGTAAAGGGAATGCCCAAGGCCAAGTATTGCTGGTTCATTTCGTAGCCGTCTGTTGAGCCTGCCTTTTTGTAATTGTCCGTAAGGGTAATGTTTCCTTCCGCGTCAGAAGCGACTGTCGCGCCGTGTTTGCTTACGCTTGTTCCCGCTTCGTTCACAAAGTAAACGTCAAGGCTTGGCTCGTTATGCTCAACCGTTCCGTCGCTCTTAATGTTGCCGGTCATTTCCGGCCTAAAGCGGTAAACGGCGTAGCCCTTGGCTCCCTGCAGCTTTTTCCAAGTTATTTTTATGCTTGTCGCCTCTACTGCAAAGCTTTCCGTGGCCTTTAGGTTCAAGGTTGCGGGGCCTATTGTCCAAACATCCTTAGAGGCGGGGCTTTGGCCTTTTATGTGGTTTTGCTCGTCAACTTCGCTCATCGCGGTTATTACAAGCGGAACGGCCTTTCCCGCAAACGTTGCGTCGTCGTATCCTGGCGCTTTTGAAATTGTAAGCGTGAATATGTCGCTTATGCCCGCGTCGTAATTCACATCGACCGTTAGGCCTTGCGGAACGTTTTCTTTTGATCCGTCCTTGTTGATTGTAAACGATAATCCGCCGCCAAGTGTTCCGGTTTTTCCAAGAGTCACTTCGTATTTTTCGGCGGCGACAACTTGTTTCCAAGAAACCGTCACATCTGTGTAAGAGTTTGCCGTAAAGTCTATGACTGGAGTTCCAAGAGTTTCCGCTTCCGGAATGTCGCTCGCGTTTGTGTTTCCGCTGCTTGCGTTGGCGCGAATAGTATATCTGTATTTGAATCCGCCAGGAACAAAGTGCTCATAGCGGCCTGTATATTTGCCTTGCGCGTCTTTGGGCAACATGTCCGAAGTGATTGTTCCGCTTTCAGAGCTTGGAGTGCCAGCGTCATCAAGTTTTACCCAATCTATGTTGTAGACTACCCCGTCTTCAACTGTCCAAGTGAGCAAGATATGGTCTGTCCATCCGCCAAAGGCCTTGAGGTCTCTATATGGGTCTGTCGCCGTTCGCTCAACGCCTATAATGTTTGCGGCTGTTACTTTGTCCAACGGTTCATCCTTTATTTTGCTTGGGTCATTGTATTTTGCAGGGAAGACATAAAGCGTGTAGCGGTATGTTCCCTTTACATTTTCTAAATCATTTTTTACGTCGTAAATTTTTGTTATGAGGGAAATTTTTTCCAAACTATCTATGATAGAATTTCCGTTTGTATCAGTAATCCAATCATATTCTACTACGCCGCCATTATCCCGCTCGTATTCAACGGCATATTTGTATTCATTGGCCTTGCCCAAATCGTTCCAAGAAGCTTCGAAGTCCAATGAAACGCTGTCAACATTGGTTTCAGTGGAGTCTAGATTGCGCTTGTAGTTTTTTACCTTAAATGTCGGGCGCGCGGCCGCCCAGCCCTGCGCCGTATTGGCTCTGTCTGCCTTGCTTTTGATTGAATCGTTGAATGAGCTGTCTATTTTTCCGCTGTAATTTACGTCTACGCAAGAGATTATTCTGTAGTCGTATTTGGCGCCTCGAATGACGGACAAAGAAGTGTTTCCTATCATGTCTTGGTATTCAATCATGTCGCCTTCTTTGTAATCATCATATGCGGCGGGCGCTTTTGCGTTTGGCGCCGTAGTTGATCCATTGTAGTAAAGGACAGGAACAACGGTTTGCCAAGCGCTTTCGCCTGAGCGTTTGCGCTGTATTTCAAAGCAAAGAGGATAATCTTCGTCTGACTTGCCGGCGCTTCCTTGTTTTTCGACGGAGACTTGAATCTTTGAAGGCAAGGTTATGATAAGTTTTACATAATTGATAGATTCGCCTTGGCTGGCTGTAAATTCGGGCGCGGCAGGCGTGTAAAGAGCTAAAGTTTTCTCTGTGACCTCGGGGCTTTTTTCAACATTGTCCTGTTCGCTTGTTATGTAGGCAAAAACTTGGAATCTGTATTCGCAGTTGCCGCTAAGGTTTTCAAAGGTACATTCTTCCACAAGGCTGCCTGTCGTTTCATCCCAAGCCTTGAAGGTTTTTATTTTTTCAACGTCGCCCTTGGCGTGGACTTCGTAGACTAGATTCTTAGCGTAAGTGTCAACGCCTACGTTGCCCATATACCAAAAGACAGTGGCGTTTGAGTCGTTGATTTCTATGTCGCTGATTGCGGGCGTGGCAAGGCTTGTTCCTTTGACTATGGAACTGAATTCAGAATATTCATTCTTAGTGTTTACGGCTCTGACCTTGTAGTAATAAGTTTTGCCGGAGCCGACGCTGTCGTCAAATTCTGGTTTTGTCGTTTCGCCAACTTTAAGGAAGGTGTCGTTTATGTTTTGGGCGGCGAATATTTCGTAGTATTTGGCTATTCCAACTGGGTTCCAAGAAAGGCTTATTTTTCGCCTGCCTCCTTGGCTTACGGTATAATAACGATCTCCGTAGGAAAGTGATTCGCCGGCTTGCGCGGCTTTTTCCGGGAATGTCGGCGCTGTAAGGGTTTTTGACGCCGTTACGGTCATTGTCGGCGCAGGAACGCTGGTCATGTCCGCGCAGGAATTAAAGGCAAGCAATGCAATCGAGAAAGCCGCCGCTTTTAGAAAACGAAATGGTTTGGAAAGTCTCATTTTATAACGCATTCCTTTATAAAATATATATATAAACCTAAATAGTTAGACCCGTTTCCCAACCCGATTGTTTTAAAAAACTGTTATATTATAAGGAATTGAGGCGTTTGTGTCAATGTGTTTCTGACAAAAACAAGAAAAATGTCACTTCTGAAACAAGTTGTCATCCTGAAACAAGTTCAGGATGACGGGGAGAATGTTATTCGCCGCAGTGAATCCAAGTGAGTTCGTGCTTGTTGTAGTTTAGGTGAAGCACGCGGCTTGATGGGATGTCCTCGAATTTTTGGGCGGCGGCCCAGTCGATTCCGCCCTGCATTTTGATTGTGCAAATCATTTTTTTTGTCAAGCCGCTGTCCAGCCACTTTTGGGCCCATTCGTAAAGGCGGTCGGGGTAGCAGATTACGTCGCTAAAGACCCAATCGCATTCCCCGATTTCTTGCGGGGCGAGGGTAAAGGCGTCGTGGGCTTGGAAAGTGACCAAGGGATTTTTCATAAGGCGTTCGTCAAGCGGGGCGCGGTCAACGGCAAAAACTTTTGAGCCCAGGCCCGCCAAAACCCAAGTCCAGCCGCCAGGGCAAGCGCCGGCTTCAAAGCAGTTTTGGCCGGGGCCGGGCAATTCAACTCCAAAAAAGAGATTTGCAAGCGTAAGGCTTTCTTGAATCTTTAGGTAGGCTCGGCTTGGCGGGTTTACGTGGTCTTCCACAAATGAAATTTTTCCCGCCGGCAAAAAGCTTGAGCATTGGGCGCTTGCCAAAATCGTGTTTTGGTCAATCAAGACATAAAGGCCCATCGGGCTTTGCGGAATTTTTACAGGAAAAGTCCTGTCCTTTAGGTTGATGTACGGAAGCTTTTGTTGAATCAATTCCGCTCGCCTAAAATATTGGTAGGAAGAAGGCGCCCAATTGCGCTGGATTTTCTTTAGCTCGCTTGCGGCCTGGCCAATCGATTCAAAATGCAGGAAAAAGGGCTTTTGCATGACGCACTGCGCGAACCAAGGATTTTTTTCTGTCTGGGGAAATTCCTTAAAGTAAAAGAGTCGGCCGTAACGTTCAAAGGCGAGATTAACGCCAAAGCGCTCTGAAAGTTCGGCCTGCAAAAATTCCTCGCAGCCTTCAAAGGCCAAAAAGGCTTTTCCGCTTGTTTCTTCTATATAAATTGGCATTTTGAGTCCACGATTTGGCTTTTGCCGTCTTCTTCTTTTTCGCTTTTGCTTTTGAGCGATTCAACAAAGGCGTTAAGGCGTTCAGAGTCTGGCGAGCGAAGAATTGTCATTCCAATAACTGTCTGCCCTGAATCTTCGTTGACCCATGCCGGATGGCAAATCAAAGTCAAGTCGCTGGTCGCGCTGTCCGCCACTTGGAGCAAAAGAGTATAATCGTCTTCTAGATGTATGGTCACCGGAACCGAATAAAAGATTTTGCAGCCGTGGGCGCTGATGTCAATCAAGTTTCCCGGCAAAGCGGAAATCTCTTGGCACTGCACTCGGCCCAAAACTTCAAACCTCGGGTCCTGCCGCGATTTTGCGCGCATTCGATTATTTTAGCGCAAACGCATGGTAATTTCAAGCGGAAAAACACGCTTCCGAGCGGGCTCGGCCGGCTTTCCGCGTGACTACGGGAAAGAGGTTGTTGGACTCGCTTTGCTCGCCCCCGTAGAAC
Source organism: Treponema sp. (assembly GCA_024689365.1). Taxonomy (GTDB): domain Bacteria; phylum Spirochaetota; class Spirochaetia; order Treponematales; family Treponemataceae; genus Treponema_D. The sequence continues at coordinate 9,068 of JAILDQ010000088.1, forward strand.
GCTCAAGCCGTTCCGCCCCGCTCTACGCGTGTTTTTCCGCTTGAAATACAGGTACTGATTTAATTCAAAAAATTGTAAGGAAAAACTACCGGTCGCGTGTCAAAGCGCAAGCAAACGAGAAAACACGCTTCCGAGCGGGCTCGGCCGGCTTTCCGCGGGAGCGTTTGCTTTTCGGTTGTCAAAGTTGAAAATCTCCAAAAACTAAAAAAAGGTTGAAAAAAGTTCAAAAAGAGTTAAAAAGCGGGGCCCTTTGCGCTTGACTAATTTTGGATTCACCCGTATTCTAAAAGGGTCAAGGCAATCGGTTGCCTTGATGAAAATTACGCTTTTTAGGGGTGTTTTATGCGCTTTGTTGAGGAAATTGCGGGAATGCAAGCGGAAAAGTCAGCCGGTTCAATCCAAAAGTTTGACGGACAGGCTTGGTACAAAATCGCGAACGTCGATTCGATTCCGCCCTTCTTTATGACAATCACCAGTTCCAGCGACGCTTGGAATTTCATTTGGTCCAACGGAGCGCTTTCCGCGGGAAGAAAGGACGCCAACCGCGCGATTTTTCCTTATTACACCGCCGACAAGATTTTGGACTTAAAGAACACGACCGGCTCTTTTAGCGCCGTAAAGGTCAAGGGCGAGAAGGGCACTTTCATTTGGGAGCCTTTTGCCGACCAGGCGGAATTCAAGCTTGAACGAAACCTTTACAAAAACGCTTCCGGCTCCCACGTTATTTTTGAAGAAATCAACAAGGAGCTTGGCTTGACTTGGCGTACTGAATGGACTTCAAGCGACAAGTACGGTTTGGTAAGAATTTCTTCAATAAAGAACGATTTGTCAAAGGAATGCAAGATTTGCGTTCTTGACGGCGCCCAAAACATCATGCCGGCTTGTTCCACCAGCGACGTTCAGAACAACACTTCAAATTTAATCGACGCTTACAAAAAGAGCGACCTTGATCCTTCTGGATTGGCGCTTTTTTCAATGTCTTCGGTTTTGACCGACAGGGCCGAGCCAAGCGAAGCGCTTTACGCCAACGTTTCGTATTTTACAAAAAAAGCTCAGGTTTACCTTGACCCGCAAACGCCATGTCTTTTTAGGAAGGGCCTTGCCTTGCAGGAAACTCAAGTCCTTAAGGGCGAGCGAGCCTCTTGCTTCATTCAGCAGGAATTGACTTTGGCGGCTGGCGGCCAGGAAAAATGGCTCCAGGTTTTTGACACTCGCTTGGAAGTTGGCAAAGTGGAAAGCTTGATTGAAGAATTGGCCGACCGCTCAAAGCTTGAAAAAGAAATTTTGGCCGACGTTGACGCCACCCAAGCCTTGCTTGAAAAATACGTGGGCGACGCGGACGGCTTGCAAAACACGGCGGACCAAATCGCTTGCATGCACCACGAAGCCAACGTGATGTTCAACATTATGCGCGGCGGCGTTTTTGTCCAAAACAATACGGTCAACTCTGACGATTTCATTTCTTTTGTCCAGACAAGAAGCGCGGCAAAGTCTTCCGACGCGAAGGCCCTCAATTTGCCAAAGGAAATCGATTATGTTGAATTGGGAAACTTGGTTCGACAAACCCGCGACGCCCAGCTTGAGCGCTTGTATTTGGAATACCTTCCGCTTTCGTTCTCGCGCCGCCACGGAGACCCAAGCCGTCCGTGGAACAAATTTTCAATAAACCTAAAGGACACTTTGGGCCAGCCGATTTTGAACTATGAAGGAAACTGGCGCGACATTTTCCAAAACTGGGAAGCCCTTGCGATGAGCTATCCGGTTTACATTACTGGAATGATTTCAAAATTTCTCAACGCGACGAGCGCCGACGGCTTCAACCCTTACCGCATCACTCGAAGCGGCCTTGACTGGGAAATCCCGGAGCCAAACAATCCTTGGGCAAACATAGGTTATTGGAACGACCATCAAATCATTTATCTTTCAAAGCTCTTGGAATTGCAGGACAAGTATGACGCGAAGGTTTTGCCAGGGCTTTTGAACAAAAAGCTTTTTAGCGCGGCCAACATTCCGTATCACATCAAAATGTACGCCGACATTGAAAAGAATCCCCGCGACACAATAACTTTCATGCGCGACTTGAACGACAATATTTTGGCCGACGCAAAAAAGTACGGAAGCGACGCCAAGCTTTGCGGAAAAGACGGAAACCCTTACCTTGTGACGATGGCCGCCAAAATCCTTCAATTGATTTTGACAAAACTCGCGAACTTTGTTCCTCAAGGCGGAATCTGGCTCAACACCCAGCGCCCGGAATGGAACGACGCGAACAACGCGCTCGCTGGTTACGGCCTTAGCATGGTCACCTTGTATTACCTTCGCAGAATGATGGTTTTTGTCCGCGGCCTTTTTGAAAAGTCCGAAGACGAAAGCTGGACAGTTCCGATGGCCTTAAAGACTTTCTTTGACCAAATCTCAGACCTTTACAAAAATTCAAATCCGCAAAAATTGCGCGAGCCTGCGGCCAAAAGGGATTTTGTAAAAAAATGCGGCTTGGCTTTCCAAAACGAGCGCTTCGCCTTTTATGAAAAAGCCTCGCGCTTGGAAGAAACTTTGGACATTTCAAAAGCGGAAATCTTGGCTTCCTTTGACGCCTTTATCGCCGCGGCCGAAGAATCAATCAAGGCAAACAAAAGGAGCGACGGCCTCTATCATTCTTACAACACGCTTTCAATCAATTCCAATGGAATGGAAATCGGCAATTTGGAAGAAATGCTCGAAGGCCAGGTTGCCGTTCTTTCAAGCGGTTTGCTTAGCCCAAAAGAAGTCGCCGACTTGTGCGACGCTTTGGAAAAGAGCGACATGTACGAAAAGAGACAGCATTCTTACATGCTTTATCCTTCAAAGGAATTGCCGCTTTTTGTAAAGAAAAATTTTGTGGCAAAATCAGACGCTCAAAAGATTCCTCTTTTAAAGACGGAATTGGAGCGCGGCTACACGGCTCCCGACGACGGCTCGCTTGTTTACAACGATTCGATTGACAAAAACGCCGTTCACTTTAATCCTGACTTTCGCAATGCCAACGTCATGCTCGACGTTGCGGCCCGCTTGCATCCGGATTTGGACGAGGAGCAAAAAGAGGCTTTGGCCGCCCTTTACGAAAAAACTTTTGACCACAAAAAGTTCACCGGCCGCAGCGGCACCTTCTACGCCTTTGAGGGAATCGGCTCGATTTACTGGCATATGGTTTCTAAACTCTTGCTCGCCGTTCAGGAAAATTTCTTTGCCGCCGTCAACGCAAAAGATTCTTGCGCGAAGGAATTGGGGGCTCGCTATTACAAAATACGCGACGGCCTTTCTTTCAACAAGACTCCAGAACTTTACGGGGCTTTCCCTGTCGATCCTTATTCACACACGCCGCATAATCAAGGCGCAAAGCAGCCTGGCATGACCGGCCAGGTTAAGGAAGAGGTCATCACTCGTTGGGGCGAGCTTGGAATGGAAATCGAAAATGGAAAGTTGAAAATCAATCCGGCGCTTTTGCTCAAAAAAGAATTTGGCGAGGACGGAAAGCTTTCGTTCACCCGTTTTGGCGTGCCCTTTGAGTATGAACTTTGTTCGTCGTCACAAGTTAAGGTCACCGTTGACTCAAACGATTTGGGCTCTGAGTTCACTGAAAGCCTCAGCCGCGATTTGTTTGAGCGCAAGGGAAAGATTAAGCGCGTTCAAGTTGAAATTCCCAAAGAAGCCTTGTTTGACTGATTGAAGCGCGGGTTTTTGCAAAAGATTATAAGCGGCTGGCTCATAAAATCGGGCCGGCCGTTTTTTTTAACTTTGAAAAAAAAGCGCTAATTTTTTTTCTTTTTCTTCCGAGAATATGAGTATATAACTAGAATATTTTTGAGGTCAAATTATGGAACAGAAAAAGACTTTATGGATTATCGCTGCCAGCGGCGTTTTCTTGTTGGTTGTAATTGGCGCGGCTCTTTTGTTGAACGCTCCTTCAAGTTCAGCTCCGGCCACAGCTTCAATAACTACAATTGACACAACTCCTGTGACTGCAAAAGTCGAAGAGCCAGTCATTAGTCCTGTTGAAACTCCCGAAGCGACTAGCGCCTTGGATTCAAACACATTGGCTTTTCAAAGCATAGAAGCGGGCGAGTCGCTTGAAGAAGTTCCCGCCGCCAAGCAAGAAGTTGAGCCTTTGGCTAAAAACGAAAGCGCGGAAAAAGAAGTTGCCGCGGCTCCAAGCCAGACAACAATTGAGTTGAAGACAAAGACTTCAAGCGCTGTGACAGCCACAAGCCGCGCAGGCCGTGAAGCTCTTTCAAACGCTGAAACAAAATCAAGCGCTTCTACAATTTACACAGGAAATCCTGGAAGCAGTTCCGCAAGCAAAAGCGTTGCCTCAGCTCCTGCAAAGAAGAATTATTCTTCTACAAAGAAGGTTGCCGCGGCTCCTGTAAAAAAGGCTCCGGTTCTTTCTTCAAAGTATTGGGTTCAAGCGGCTTCGTTCAGCAGCAAGAAAAGCGCCGACAGCGCCCGCGCCACTCTTGACGACAACAAGATTCCAGCCGAAGTGTTTACATACAAGGACAACAAGGACAATTTGTTCTACCGCGTTCGCGTTGGACCTTACACAACAAAAAGCGAAGCGGAATATTGGAAGACTCGCGTTTGCAAGATTGACCTCTTTAAAGACACGCAGAGCTATGTTACAGAAATAAGAATGTAAGGCTTTGAGCGTTAGATAAATGAAAAGGCGCCGATTCTTTCGGCGCCTTTTTTTATTCAAAAATTATTCTTCATCGTCTGTCGCGTTTTTGGAAGAATCGTCTTCCGCCAATTCTTTTAGAATCAAACGGGAAATTTTTCTCGCCTGCTTTCTGGCGGCGGTATACACTTCTTCTTCTTCGTCCGAATAGTCCACCGCAAAAGAAAATTGCCGTCCAAAAGGTTTTTCGTAAGCTCCTTTGAACGTAAGGGTTTCCAAGTCTTGACGGCTGACGCCGATTTCGTCCAGCAGCTCCTTCATGTCGTTGAAGTCAGCGCTTGTGTTGTAAACCCAAGTAAGGGTATTGCAAATGCGAATGGTTTTTTGAGCGGGGGCGCTTAAGTTTGGATTTTTTAAATCATAAAGTTTGTTTGTGCTGACGCAGCTAGCCAATGAGAATGCGGTTGCCAAAAATACGGCGCAATAAAAAATCTTTTTCATAACTTTCTCTAAAAATAATTATAAAAAAAAATCCTTTATTGCGCAAGCGGACGAATAAATATTTCCCCTAGCAAAACAATGCGAAGGGGTATATAATGAAAATATGGTAAGTTCAATAATCGCATGGGGAGATTCAATTTTAAAAGGCGTTGTTTCCGGAGGAGACTCAAAGCGCTTTGACATTACGGAAAACGATTCTCTTAGCCAAGCTTGCAAAAGCCTTGGAATCGAATTGACAAACAAAAGCGTTTTTGGCTCTTGGATGACAAAGACGCGCAGGACGCAAGACAGAAGCTTGAGAAACGGCGTGACGGCGCAAGTCGCAATCATTGAATCGGGCACGAACGATTGCGATTACGATTGGGCCCAGGTTTCCGTAAATCCTGACGCGGAACATTTGCAGCGCTGCCCTCTTGAAGAATTCAGAAAACTTTTAAAAGAAGCGGTTGACGTTTCTAGACAAAATAAAATCACTCCGCTTTTTATGACCCTGACGCCATTGGTGAGCGATTGCTGGTTCAACAACATTTGCATTGGAAACGACAAGGACGCGATTTTAAAATTCATTGGCGGCGACATTCATCTTTTGTATCGCAACCAAGAATTGTTTTCGTTGGAAGCGGAAAAAATCGCGCGGGAACTTGGAGTTCAAATTGTGGACATTCGCTCTGAATTTTTGCAGTTGAAAAATTATCGGGATTACATGTGCTTGGACGGCGTTCATCCAAACCAAAAAGGCTACGACTTTATGGCGAAAATTTGGGAGCGCGAAATTCCAAAATTAAAATTGGAATTCTAAAAATGAACGACATCGAAGAAATAAAAAAAGCCGCCGCTCAAAACGCAGTTCCAATAATGCAGGACAGCGGCATGGATTTTATTTTAAATTACATCAAGCAAAACAA
>JAILDQ010000113.1 GCA_024689365.1 Treponema sp.
AAGAAGAAAAAGGCGGCGAAAAAGTTTTAGTTGAAGAATTGCTAGACCTTGTCGGCCCCTTTGACAATAAAGAAGGGGAGTAAGATTTATGGAAAGACCTGTGATTGACATTCCCGCAACGTCAAGGCGGCTCAAAGAAATCCGCGAGGAGCGCGGGCTAAAAATTGCGGACGTTCAAAAGCTCTTTAACTTTGAATATCCGCAGGCCGTATACGATTGGGAGAACCCCGAGAAAAAGACTCTTCCCAGAATCGAAAACCTTGTCTTCTTGGCGAAGATTTACGGTGTTTCTATGGACGAGCTGATTGTTTATGAAGAGTGAGGGAGTGGAGGGTGGAATTAAATTCTTTTCAAAGTTTCATCGCATATTCCACGCTTACGTTCAATATGGCCGCGGCTTTGGAAAGCGACATAAGCTCTTTGTCCAAGGCTTCGCTTACAACCGACTCTAGAACCTCTTCAAAGTTTTCCGCAGTGTACGGTATTTTTCTGCCCAAGACTTCTTCAAGATGCTTTATTTTTCTTTCCCGTATCGCGGGAACGACGGCGCTTTTTTCTGTCACCCTTTCTCCAAGCTCAAAAAATGAGTCCACGTTTATTTTAAAGTATCTTGCAACGCTTATCAAAAGAATGTCCGTAAACATTTCTTTTCCGGCGAAACACGCCTTGAGCCGCTCCTTGTCAAAGTATTTTGAGAATTCTTTTCCGGGCAAACATAGCTTGAGCCACTCTTTGTCGAAGTTTTTTGACAATTCTTCGGCAAGGTCGTCCGGGGTTATGTCGCGCAGCAGGCATTGTTCGTACAAGCGGTCTGAAAATAGTTTTTTGATGTCCGGCAGTTCCATAGCGCCTTCCAATATAGCGCAAGTCCTCGTTCCGCGCATTAAAGCATTACTTTATTGACAACTTCTTCTTTTTGGCTTACAGTAAAAGAGCCTTGAGTGGTCGACCATGGGGGTAATAGTAACCCTTTTCCGATTGACCATTCAAGGCTTTTTTGTTGTGTTAACTTCCAAAAAAAACGGAAGCGGCAGAAACCATAAATGCGGTGAACGCCAGATATGGCTACAAACCTGAGTTTCACGAGATATACGCTCGGGTGGGAGCTGCCATTGCTTCCAAGAATATTGGAGCGCAAATCGCGCGCGTGTCAATTACTCACGTTGTGTAAAAGGCTTGACGGTTGACGCAGCGCTCTTCTTTCTTTAATTCCGTCATTCGCTGAGCCCCAAGCCGGTGACGTACAGAAACTTTGTCTGTCCTTCGGCGATGATTATGTCGGCGAATCCGCTCGCGGCGATTCCAGGAAGAACTCCCATGTATGAAGTCATTGCGTAAACTCTGTAAGCGCCAGCGTCGAGATAAACGTTGCTGTGCGTCACGTCGATGTTGTGGGCTGTCCACACCTGCCTGTAGTTTTCTTTTATCGACGGACGGCCGACGTACACGCCCCTGATGTACAAATCCTCGGCATTGGACTCAATCACCAAAAGGCCTTGTCCATCCGGCATGTCCTGCGAGCACGAGCAAAAAGCGGCCGCAATCGCCGCCGCCGCGAGCGCCGCCAAGACAAGCTTCCTGATTCGTTCAAATTTCATAACAAATGTCTCCTTAAAAAAACGCAGCTTAGCTTTTAAGTTCCGCAAGCTTTTCCACGACGACGCCTTCGGTGTACAGCGGAATGTAGCGGCTTTTGTTGCGGTGGTCATAACCCCAGTTTTCGTGCCAGTGGCCGAAGAACCAGCGCTTGTAAGAAATCATTCCGTCAATCCTGTCGTTGAAGCGAACGTTGCTGTCTTCCCTAAAGGCAGCCGCGTATTCCGGGTAGTCGCAAGACGACTCTATGCAACTTATTCCGCTGAGCGGGCCGGTATGGGAAAGGACGAAGTCAAAGGCCTTTCCAAATTTTTCTATCCTAGAAATGCAGGCGTCTTCCTCTTCCGAAGTCCATTCTTCTTGAGCCCACAAGTCCTTGTCCAGCGTCCTTCTGCTTTTGTCCTGGCTTTGCGCTCCGCCCAAGACAAGAAAGCTTTTTCCTTGAATGTTGTAAATGTGGCCGCGAATCAAGTAAAAGATATTTTCGCTAACCTTGAGGACTTTGTCGCCGTACATTTCCGCTTGCGGAAGCTTTTCCAGCATGTTGTAGTTGTCGTGGTTCCCCATCACGGCCAAAACCTTGAAGGGCTTTTTGTTGTACCAGTCCAAAAGGTATTTGTCGCTTTTGTCCGCGGGATGAATTCCGTTTTCGTCAACAGGGCAGTCTTCCCAAGGAAGGCCAAAGTCCCCAAGGACAATGGCCTCCGTTACCTCGGAATACTTGGCGCCTTGAAGGAAGCAATAACGCCGCATCCACTTTGCCGAGAGATGGCGCATGTCGATTGTGTTGTGCGTGTCGCCGGTTATGTAAATCATGCCGTTTTCTTTCCTTGCGAGAATTCTTCGTGTGTCAGAGATTGGAATTGCTGCATTTTTTTATGGCCCCTCGAATGTAATATAATCCCAGTTGGGCTGGCGTTCCATCATCAAAAGAAGGCGATCGGCTAGAGTCCTGTAAAACTCCGCCGCCTCTTCGTCCAACGATTCGTCCTTTGAAAATTCTTTCATTTCTGCGGCCATCTTTCTTACGCTTTCGTATGTGTAAAGGTTGTAGCCCCACCAGTCAAATTCAGGCTCAGGATAACTTTTGCAGGTATATTTAATAGAAGTGTCATAATGCGGTTTTAAAAATTGAAGATACAAATAGAACATTACGACATCTTCTTCAATTGAAATTTCTTCTTCATAACAGCAGAAACAACCCCATGATCCTTCAGAAGAGTCTTTGCCCTGTTTTACAGGCATCACCCAAAAACAAGAGCCTGTGTTATGTCCTTCTTCCCAATATGAATCTGTGTAAGCTCTTTGAATTGTTGCATTATTTATAGCCTTTCTTAATGCAGGAAATACTTCTTTTGGATTTTCAGAAAAACGGAAAACTTCCTTATTATGACGAAGAACATGCTCAAGTGAATCCGTAAGAACTCTATCATTGTTCTTCAAGCGAACTGCATACGGTTTATTATGCTTTTCCGCCATCAGAATGTCGTGCAAACCATCGGCATATTCTCCATTCCACAAGACAAGCATAAAATCACAATTCTTAGCCATTGTTTTGTGGCGTTGGTAATAATTTACATCAGATGCATATTCAATTACAGGAATGTTATGAACCGTTGCATATCTTTTTGCTATCCAATCAACCATGTTTGTATCACCTTCAAGAATTGTTATATCTGTAAAATGATTCTCCGCAATACACTTTTCAATCTCTGAATAAATCCATTTTTCATCCTCAATTGTTCGGCTTCCGCAAATAAATATTTTCATAAGGCCCCGTCCTTTAACGCAAGAAAGTTAAAAAAGTTTTCTTGAACATTTTCCACATGCTGCAAATCCTCGTCAATCAAAACCTCGTCTGGCAGCAAGCCGCTTTTGTCTTCAAACGGAGCGGCGTATTTTAAGACGCAGTTTTTTGGAAGAAGTTTACGTCGTGCCCTGGCAAGGTCAGATGTTCGTCGTCGCCTATGCAGAATCCCCGTTCCTCGTCGCTTTCGTTGTCGTTCCAAAACAGGGCGTTCGCGTCCGGTTCCATTTTTATCAAATATGGCTTGCATTCCTTCATTCAAAATCTTCCTTTTCCTCATATTCAATCGTAACAAAATCCGTGGCCAAAAGGTCGTCAACCTTGACTCCAAGAATATAGGCAAGGGCGACAAGGTTGTCAAGCGTGGGCAAGTTCCTGCCGGAGAACCAATTGTACATTGTCTGGACATAGGGAAAGCCAAGCATTGCGGCAACGCGATGAGGGGTGACGCATTTTTGTTTCATGAGACGCTTGATTTTTTTTCCAGTTCCCTCTATGCTAAGAACCGGTTTGCAAAAAACAGCTTTCATCGCTTTGTCCAACAAGCGCATTTTACACCATGTGTGTAACTCTTGTCATTAAACTAAAAATTTACTATCTTTAAGACATGAAAGCCAAGTTTCTTGTTCCGGAAATTGACAGAAAAAGATGGGCCAAAGAGTTTAAGGAGCGGATGCGGCTTTATGAATTGAAGTCGAAGGACTTGAAAAACATAGGCCCGTCGTATAATTCCGAGCAGAGAATCAACAAACTCAAAAACGGCGCGATACCGTTGATCGAGCCCTTTTTGGCCCTTTGCAGGTTTTTCAATTGTCCGCCTGACGTTTTTTTGTACGCCAATCCAAAGTGGGTGGAATGCGAGATTGACCGGTCGATTGACGACATCTGGCCATGGCGAATTTTAGGTCTATACAATGACACTTGTTATTTAGTTCCCAATTATGAAATATATGACCTTGGCTATGAATTTACTGTGGAAGCAAAAATCAAGCGCCTTAAAAAAGAGCCAGACCCCGCGCGATATTCAAATTACCATCAATGGGGAACCAAATATGACTTGGAGAACCGAGTCGCCGACGGAAAAATCGTTTATCATTTTCCTTATGTGGACGATGAAAAAACTTCCGCCAAAATTTTTTCTCTTTTGAATCAACACGGCCTGTCAAACAAGCAAGTCCAAAAGCTGCTTGGCTTAAGCGCCCAGTCGCTTTTAAACAGAAGATGTCCACCCGGCGGTTCACGTACGTGGCAGCGGTGGACAATCAGGGACATTTATAAATTGTCATGGATTTTAAACCTAAGGTTTGAAGACCTTCTAAAAATCAAATACCAAAGAGAAAAACGCAAGTCCATTTTTGACCCGATTGTTTTCATCATGCATTATGAGCCTAGAAAGAAAAAGGCTCCCGCCAAAAAGCCCGCTCACCACGATGATTAAATACAAATTGATATTACTCACGCTGTGTAATTTTTTTACACAACATGTTTAATGACAATCCCCCTCCTGAGGCATTATTATAGGGGCACTGTACTTATAAAAATCAGGAGGTTTTTATGTTTGTTGGAGGAATTGTTCTAATAATTATTGGAATAATTGGAAGGCTTTTTGCGTCAGTGACTCATATCACTGACACCACTGCAAAAGCGATGGGATGGACAGCCTTGAACAAGATTGTGGGCTTTTTAAGTTGGTTTATGCTGGTAATTGGCGGGATGCTTGTTTTTCTCGCGATTATGTCAGGGGCGGTTTGACTTTAGCCGCGGACAAGCTGCATGGCGTAATCCCAGTCTATGACCAACGGCAACTTGTCCGTGTCTTTTACAAGGCTGATTGAAAAGTCAGAGCCTTGCCCGGTGATATAACGCATTTTGATTGTGTCGCCTGTTTTAATTTTTATATAAAGCGAGTCTTCCGGAAAATAATCGGACTCATGAATTTGATAGTCGCTGAGAAAGAAAAACAATCGTTTCAAAACGCTCATCGTGTCAAAATATTTTTGGAGCGCATTGTTCGCATTTCCTTCTGCCGCGGCCTCGTCAATCCATTCTTGCGGAACGATGTTCTGCCAATCGGCGTATTCAAAGTCATCCGTATATAATGAACCAGCGATTTTTCCTTCTTTTTGCAGCTTGGCGCAGTATTCCATGAGCCAATGCGGAGCGCCGTCAAAATCTATATTTTTTATTTTCGTATTGCGTTTATTCATATTGGCATCTTTTAAGTTATGACGAAAAACGGCAAGATTTTAGTCTAGCCGCAAGCACCCAGCTTATCCGGTTTTACGGAACCTCGCCCGGTTTCTTCCAATATAGCGCGCGTCTGGGTTTTTGTCATTAAAGTTCTGCTTTAATGCGCGAACTGGCGGCGCGCGATATAATGACAAATATGGGCGTTGACATTTTATATTATGTGGACCATGACTTGCCGACGGATTGCGCGGAAAATTTTTTGGCTGAATTTAACAGGCGCGCCGGAGCGGACAGCAAATGGCAAGTTTTATACGATGAAGATGACGGTTCGTTGGAAAAGCATTTTCCAAATCCGGGCGGCAGCGTACATATTTATAAGGTTGAAGGCGATTCAGAAATTGAACTGGATTTGGCGAAGGGCACATTGATGGTTTGGAATTTGCCCGGCTGGATGGATAAAGTGGATTTTTGCAGTTGGTATGCAATGGACGATTTCTTTGCCCAGAATGTTAATTTTGCAAAGGAATGGAAAGAAAAGCTTGTTTCCGTAATCAAAGAAAATCTTGCGCCAGTGTTCCATTCAACAAAAGTGATTCTTTTAAAGGACAGTTCCAGCTACGAGCATGAAACGTTGGGCAGCTTAAACCTTGAGGTTAAAGGCAATACGATAGAAGAAGCCCTCGCACGCAATTCAACATTTGAGCAGCCGTGCGCCATTTTGAAAAACGACGAAGCTTTCGGCCACTCGAAGGATTTAAGCCAACCTATATACGTTTTTGATTTGTGAAAGGGGAGAAAAGCGTGAATCATATTTTTCATATTCACACATTCCGATGCGGACACGCCAGCGATGAAGCGGACGAACGCTATGTTCTCAAAGCGGATTGAGAAGCTCGACGCTGAGCATTCAACGCTTGACGAGGAACGGACGAACGTCATAGGCCGAGTTTCCGGCGCGCTTATCTTGTTCGTCGTAGCGACCGACAGAAAAGGAAACAAAAGAATCATTTCGGCTAGAAAAGCCGAGCCCGACGAGGAGGCGGAATATTATGAAAACTATGACGCTCGATGAGCTTCGCGAAACTCCGCTGACGAAAGAGCAGAAACAAGCCATCCGTTCCGCCGCCAAAAAGGCGGAGTCCGGAAAAACAACCGAAGACCCCGACTGCCCCAAAATGACAAAAGAAGAGCTCGCCGAATTCCGCCCCTGGCGGGAGATTCACCCCGAATGGTACAAGCCCAAAAAGACCGAAATACACATGCGCGTAGACACCGATGTTTTGGAGTGGTACAAAAGCCAAGGAAAAGGCTATCAGACGAAAATGAACGCGGTCTTGAGGGCTTACGCGTTCGGCTGAAAAACAAAACAAGAAAAAGTTTCGCCCAAGCCGCTTGACAAACCGGGCGGCAGGGCTTAGAATTTTTCAAGAGAAAGGAGGATTATTGTGAGCGAAAATTCAAGCGAGCTTGACATGTTCGAAACAGGCCGGCGGAGCCCCGGCGGCGATGAGATTGAGAGAATACGCGCCGAGACCGCGAGGATCAACGCCGAGGCGGAAAAGATAAAGGCCGAGAACGAAAGGCTGGCCGCGCAAAACGCCGCCGCAAGGAGCAAGTCGTTGGAAGAGGAAGAGCTGACCAAATGGGAATACACAAGAGCCGATGTACAAAACATAGAAAAGCTTAACGCTCTTGGAGAGCAAGGATGGAAATTGGTTGGGGTTAGTTCTGATACGATAGGTAGAGCTTCAGAAGGCGTTTTAATGCGAAAAAAGCAGACGCAGCAAAACCAGTCGTACAATGGTTACAGCCGCTAAACTTGCAATAAAAATAAGGAAATGGCCGCCCAAACCGGGCGGCAGGGCTTAAAATTTTTCAAGAGAAAGGAGGATTATTGTGAGCGAAAATTCAAGCGAGCTTGACATGTTCGAAACAGGCCGTCGGAGCTCCGGCGGCGATGACATTGAGAGAATACGCGCAGAGACCGCGAGGCTCAACGCCGAGGCGGAAAAGATAAAGGCCGAGAACGAGAGGCAGGCCGCGCAAAACGCCTCAGCAAGGAGCAAGTCGTTGGAAGAGGAAGAGCTGACCAAATGGGAATACACAAGGGAAGATGTTGATAACATACAGAAGATGAACCAGCTTGGCGCGCAAGGCTGGGAATTGGTAGGCACAACCGATGGATCGCATCATGATGGAATCTTTAAGAGAAAGATTCGTTCTCAACAAAATCAAACCAACGGTTATGGCCGCGGCTGGTAAGCCGCCGGCTTGAAAACAAAGGCCGCCCAAACGGGCGGCCTTGTCGTTTTAAAAGGCTTCTTGCAAAAGCTACGTCACGAGCCTGGAGCCTTGGAGTCGTGCTCCAGGCCGCTGTTGGGGTTGTCCAAGTCAACCTGCTTGCTTTGGTCGGCCTTTTGGCTGGGCTTTATGAGCTTGTCCGCAGCTTTCTGGCCGATGCGCGAGGCTTGTGACGAGGGCGTATTCCCAAACAACTTGCCAATGAACTAAAAATCTAATATTCTTATTGTATGAGCGTTAAATTTCTTGTGCCGGAAATTGACAAAAAAAGGTGGGCCGCGGAGTTCAAGAAGAGAATTCGTTCTCGCAAATTAAAGTCAACGGACTTGAACAACATTGGCGCGGAAACAAATTACGAGCAAAAAATTAATAAATATAAAAACGGCGCGATACCCTCAATAGACATCTTTTTGACTTTTTGCAGGTTTTTCAATCTTCCGCCGGATTCATTTTTGTTCGCAAAGCCTAAATGGGTGGAATGTGACATTGACTTTGGGGACACAGGCATTTCATTAAAGCGATGGCTGGGATGGTTGGGTGATGTTTTCTATGTAATTCCATTTAATGAAAATAAAAACGAAGACAAAAAGAGTCGTGGCGGCGTTTCCACTTATAAAGTCACTCTCTTTGACAAAGAGCCAAGTTCCTCAAAATTTTCGACTTTTCATCTTTCTGGAACGGAATATGACTTAAAAGAGAGCGTTAAAGGTGGAAAAATTATTTATCGATTTCCTCATGTGAACAACGAAAGAACTTCTAAGAAAATTTTCTCTCTTTTGAAAAAATACAAACTTTCAAACAAGCAAATACAAGCCTTGCTGGGCTTAAGCCGCCAGTCTCTGACAAATAGAAAAAGGGAGATCCAGTCTTGGACAACCCAAGATATTTACAAATTGTCCTGGGTTTTAAATATGCCTTTTGAAAGCCTTATTGTAATTGACTACAGAGAAGAAACCCGCGAAGCGCTTTTTGATCCAATTGTTTTCTTAAGGGAGTGTTTGCGCGATGCCTATCGCTAAACTTCGCCTTAATCCCCGCTTCATTCCTCTTCATATTCAAATGGAACTGTTCCCTTGGCGATAAGGTCGTCCAATTTTACGCCAAGGATGGACTCCAGAGCCAAAAGGTTGTCCAAATTAGGCATGTTTTTTCCAGCGAACCAATTGTAAATGGTTTGAACGTAAGGAAAGCCAAGCCTGGCTTGAACTTGTCTTGGCGTTATTCCTTTTTGTTCCATAACCTTCTTGATCTTTTGTCCAGTTCCCTTCATATCTGGAACGGCCTTTTTATAAGAAGATTTAATCATGGAAAACTCCTGTTTAAGCTTATCGTTGCTTTTGCAATTGCATTCACTGTCTACAGATTATAAAGCATTGCTTTAATTTGTCATTAAACTTAAAATTTACAGTGTTTGTGTTAAAGAACATCTTTAATGACAATTCACCGTTTCTGCGTTATCCTACGTTCAGATAGGAGACATGCGTGGTTTATGGAAAGGCCGGTGATTGACATTCCCGCGACGTCAAAGAGACTCAAAGAAATTCGCGAGAATCGCGGGCTAAAAATATCAGACGTTCAAAAGCTCTTCAAATTTGAATATCCGCAGGCCGTTTACGATTGGGAAAATCCTGAGAAAAAGACTCTTCCCAGAATCGAAAACCTTGTCTTCTTGGCAAAGATTTACGATATTTCCATGGACGAGCTTATTGTTTATGAAGGGGAGCGCAAGTCCGCGTTCCGCGCATTAAAGTAATACTTTATTGACAACTTCTTCTTTTGGGCTTACACTTAAAGAGCCTTGAATGGTCGACCGCGGGGGTAATGAGAACCCTCTTTCGCTTGTCCACTCAAGGCTTTTTTGTTGTATTAACTTCCAAAAAAAACGGAAGCGGAACGGACGCATATAATTTCGGCTCGTCCCGCAACGTCACGGGAAAGGAAACTGTATTATGAAAGAATTAAAGAAATTTATCGCTGAGCGGGAGGCTCACGCCGTTCCCGACAAAAAGATTGACACCTCG
>JAILDQ010000114.1 GCA_024689365.1 Treponema sp.
AAGAAGAAAAAGGCGGCGAAAAAGTTTTAGTTGAAGAATTGCTAGACCTTGTCGGCCCCTTTGACAATAAAGAAGGGGAGTAAGATTTATGGAAAGACCTGTGATTGACATTCCCGCAACGTCAAGGCGGCTCAAAGAAATTCGCGAGGAGCGCGGGCTAAAAATTGCGGACGTTCAAAAGCTCTTTAACTTTGAATATCCACAGGCCGTATACGATTGGGAGAACCCCGAGAAAAAGACTCTTCCCAGAATCGAAAACCTTGTCTTTTTGGCGAAGATTTACGGTGTTTCTATGGACGAGCTGATTGTTTATGAAGGGTGAGGGAGTGGAGGATTGCAGCAGACAAATTCAACCTTGTCCAACGCAACCATCAAGCCGTGATACGACAATTCTTTTATTGGCTGCTTTCCGCCGGCGTAGCTGCACCAGTTGACTTTCTTGTCCCAAGAGATTGAACAAAAATCTTCGGGTTTTTTGCAACCGGTGAGGCAGGCCGGCGACTGGAAGGGCTTTCCGCAAGCGATTTCGGAAAGCTGTCTTGCCGTCGGCTCGTGGGTGAAGCGGCGAGGAATAAGAATTATCCTGTCGGAAGATGTTCCGTTTGCGAGAAGAGAATAATAAACGGCCTTGGCTTCCTGCAAATTGAAATTTGAAACCAAAAGGTTCACGCCGGATTTTATTCCCATCGCAGAGATTTTTTTCACCATTTTTATCACGCGCGCAACTTCCGCCTTGTCTTCTGGGTGATGGATTGTGAGGTGGATTTTGTCCGGCTTGTTCCGCAATAATTTAGAAAGGATTTCTTCGTTTTCCAAAGGAAGGCCGTTTGAAGTCACGGAGACATACATCTCATCCATCAAGCCGCCAATCAATTCAAATATTCCGTCAAACTCAAAGGGCTCTCCGCCGCCAAAGGAAACGGCGTCGATTCCATGTTTATGCAAGTCAAGGACAAACGGAATCAATTCTTCCGCCGTCCACATGACGTTGCCCTTTTTTGTGGAATGATTGTAGCAAAAGTCGCATTGCTTGGAGCAATAATTGCTTAAGTCTATCGAAATGCGGTCAAGCATTTTCATTCCTCTGCGTCCAAAATGATTGGCGCCTCTCCGTCTTTTTCAATGTCTTGATCTTGAAGAATGTAGCAAAAGCCTCCGCCGGTTTTTGGAAATCGGGAATAGATTCTTCCGCCTTTTTCAATGTCGTCGGAGCTGCAATTATAATAGCTTTTGCAAACGACATATTGCGCTATTTGCAAGCCTGGACATTCGGAAAATTTAACAGGAACGTGAATCAGTTCTTTTCGCTTTTCTTCAGGTATCTGCGAAACATTCAGCGGATGCTTTGGAATGGCGGTTCTTTTGGGTATTTCAGAATTTGAGGCGTATGGCTGAATGTAGCAATAAAGGGGGTAAATGGAATCGTCGGACAATTGCTCTGAATCAAAATATTCTTGATAAAAGCCGATGCAGGTGGCTTTTAAAAAATCAATGATTTTGTTCGTTTCTTCTTCCGACGCTTCATAATCCCAAAACCAATTTAGCAAATAAATTCTTTCTTTGCGCGACAAACAGCAGGCAATCTCTTTCTTAAAGACTGCGATAAAAGACTTGCGGACTCTCTCATCATCTTTTAGTTGAACAATGCAATCGTATTCATTGTCCTTTGACAAAGATGAAATTGGCTTAAAACGCTTTAGCATGTCTGCGGCTTGCTCGTCTGTAAGTTCAAGCGAATTTATTCCGTCCTCGTCTGGAGCGCTGATGTCTTCGAGCCATCCTCCTTCGCCGCCCATAATTTGTTCAGGAACAGGTCCCTCTTCGTTAAAGTCAAATAAGGCTATGTTTCCGTCTTGGTCAGCGACAAACCATTCAGTGCTCATGGAGTGAGTCGCGGGAAATTCTTTTTTAGTTTTCATTTTGCCCTCCGTTTTGATGAATGGAACTAAATTCTTTTCAAAGTTTCATTGCGTATTCCACGCTTACGTTCAATATGGCCGCGGCTTTGGAAAGCGACATAAGCTCTTTGTCCAAAGCCTCGCTTACAACCGACTCTAGAACGCTTTCAAAGTTATCTGCGGTGTACGGTATTTTTCTGCCCAAGGCTTCTTCAAGATGCTTTATTTTTCTTTCCCGTATCGCGGGAATGACGGCGCTTTTTTCTGTCACCCTTTCTCCAAGCTCAAAAAATGAGTCCACGTTTATTTTAAAGTATCTTGCAATGCTTATCAGAAGAATGTCCGTAAACATTTCTTTTCCGGCGAAACACTCCTTGAGCCGCTCCTTGTCGAAGTCTTTTGAGAATTCTTTTTCGGGGAAACATAGCTTGAGCCACTCGTTGTCGAAGTTTTTTGACAATTCTTCGGCAAGTTCGTCCGGGGATATGTCGCGCAGCAGGCATTGCTCGTGCAAGCGGTCTGAAAATAGTTTTTTGATGTCAGGCAGTTCCATAGCGCCTTCCAATATAGCGCAAGTCCTCGTTCCGCGCATTAAAGCCGCGCTTTAATCTTGGCGCTGACCTTTTTCCATTTGACACGCTTTATGTCGCTTGCGGCAAAGCCGGTTTCCGCGTTGACCAGATAAAGCCCGCCTAGAGCGAAGTCTTTGTATTCGCTTTCGTCATCGTCAACAATCGCAAAATAATCGACGGAATGGTTTTGCAAGTAATCGATTATTTCCTTTTGCCTGTTTCCCAAGTCTTTTGTTCGTCCAAAAATCGAGCAGCCGTGTTTGGAAAACTTTTTGTTCAAATCTACTATTTGCGGCGTTTGGTTTTCCTCAAGCGGCGACCAGCCGGTTTTCCATGAAGACACAAGAATTATTTCCGTCCCCGCGCCGTCACGATTGGCAAACGCGCAAAAATTTTTAACGCATTCATCGTTTAGGCTGAATGGAGTTTTCCAACTTTCCTTTGTGTTGAGAACGCCGTCGATGTCCAAAAATATCGCTCGTTCGTACATGTTATAAAAAACGGCAAGATAAAAATCTTGCCGCAAACACCCGAGTTAGCGGATTTCTCCGTTGTTCCCCCGGCGCCTTACAATATAGCGCAAGTCCGCGTTTTTTGTCATTAAAGTATTACTTTATTGACAACTTCTTCTTTTTGGCTTACAGTAAAAGAGCCTTGAGTGGTCGACCATGGGGGTAATAGTAACCCTTTTCCGATTGACCATTCAAGGCTTTTTTGTTGTGTTAACTTCCAAAAAAAGAATTCATGACATTGACAGAATTATGATTGTCTGTTATGGTATTATTGCTTGAAGAGGAATCAATTTCTTCGCCGAGTGTTAAAGGCTTGTCCGAAAGGGCAAGCCGGTTTTTTTAAACGGAAGCGGAACGGACGCATATAATTTCGGCTCGTCCCGCAACGTCACGGGAAAGGAAACTGTATTATGAAAGAATTAAAGAAATTTATCGCTGAGCGGGAGGCTCACGCCGTTCCCGACAAAAAGATTGACACCTCG
>JAILDQ010000183.1 GCA_024689365.1 Treponema sp.
TTCGGGAATCAAACCGCTTGATAATTCTCAATACATTGAAGGAGAGCGAACCACAATAATCGGAGCGCGTTTTTCTGAATTTGAAACGATGCTGGATTGGATTTGCACTTACTTTAAATTTTCAATCGACAATTTGAAAATCCCAGAAATAAAGAAATTGGTCGACTACAACAATTCCTTTAACTGGAACTCTCTGTCGCCAAACAGTCCGATGCCGAACACTCGCGGCTTGGGCCATATGGTCGCGGAAATAAAACGCGGCGCCGATCCTTTGACAGCAAGCTCTGTCAGCGACATTCTTGCAAAGATTCAAAAGACAACAGGCAACATTACAAAAACACTCAAAGACTTGGCTGAATTTGAAAAGGACGTTTACAAATATAAAATCCGCAGCCAAATAATCGGACACCCAAAATTTGACAAAGACAAGGCTTTTTCTTCAATCAATGACGAAATCTCCTCGATAAAAAAAATGTTCTCCGGCATTTTCAGCGGAGAGCCCTTTTACACGCAACTGGTCGAAGAAATCGCTCGCGAAGACCAAGCGCCTGACCGCGACCAATTGCAAGCCGCCCTTTTGCAAAAGCTTCAAATCAAGGAAGACGACAGCAAAAAAAAGACTCAAGAAGTGGACGCAAAGGAAATGCTTTTGGACGCGGTTCATTCCTTGTGCGCTCAAGTCACTCCGCTGACAGAAGTCTTTAACAAGTTAAAGGAAAACAACGAAGTCCTTCAAAGCGCGTCAAATTCTTTCGCGGCAAAATTTTGGGCGGCCCTAAGAAAGGCCTTTGGAATTCCCGACAAGCCGATTGAATACGAATTGATTATAGTTGAACAAGCGACAAACACGCACAGAAAGCAAAGGGTTGACTTTCCCCAATTCAGCGGCGAGATTCAAAAGAAAATGAATTTCTACAATTCTTTTTCCGTAAAAAACAGCGCGGCCTTTAGAAAATTCCAAAGCGCGGATGCCGCGAAAGTCTTGGACTTTTTGAACAAGCAAATCACTGACTTGCAAAAAATTTCGATTTTGCTAAAAGCCTTTGACGATTACTTTAAAAACAACGCAAGCCCCGAAAAGCGCTCTAAAATCAAGGGTCTTTCCATGGAATTGATGGCGCTTAAAAATAATTCAGTGAACACAAACCAACGCCGAGCGGAATACATTTCCTATGTGGAAGAACAGGAGCAGATGAAAAAACTTGGACTCGACAAATAATTCTATCACCAAACGCATCGGCGCGCTTTTGCTTTGCGCCGCGATTTTTTTCGCCAACAGCAATAAGGTTTTTTCCGTCAACGACGATTTTTTTAAAAGCGATGAAATTGACGACTCAATCCAAAGAGAGCTTGTCATTTTTCATTCAATGGCAAACCTCAACCTTATCCCTCATACAAGCGCCTATGTTTCGGAAGCCCAAATTTTGAACAGCGTTTACGAGGGGCTTTTTTCATACAACGCCGCTTCGCTCGAGCCGGACAACGCGCTTGCAAAAGACTTTAGAATTTCGCGCGACAAGCTCAGGTGGACCTTTACAATTCGGGAGGGCGCAAAAAGCTCTTCTGGCCAAGAAATAAACGCCCAGACAATCAAGGAGTCCTGGCTCAATTTAATAGCCAACAAGAGCGCCTACTACTCTTCCCTGCTTGACGTAATCAAGGGCGCGCGCGAATACAGGCTTGAAGGCGGAAAGCGCGAGGACGTTGCGATTTACGCAAGCGGACTAAAGCTCAGCGTAGAATTGATTAAGCCCACGAGCCACTTTAATAAAATTTTGTGCCACCACGCATTTGCGGCGGTTCCGGAAGATTCAAGCGCGAGCGGAGCCTACTTTATCGAAAGCGCGACTCCTTTTAAAGTTCTTCTCAAAAAAAACCCGAATTACTGGAACGCCGAGCAAACCAGAATTCCATCGGTGGCAATCCATTTTACGGACGACACGGACGCGCAGGCCCACGCCTTTAACACAGGAGCGGCGGATTGGATTGACGGAGCCGGCGAACTCAAAAAAATTTTGGACAAAAAAGCGATTCAGCTTTCCGCGGAATTCGGAACGGAATACTTGTTCTTTAAAAACGACTCGCCGATTTGGAGCCGGGCGGATTTTAGGAACGCGATTCTTACGGCGATTCCTTGGAAGCAATTGAGAGACGGAAGCATGTTCCCGGCCGAAACTTTGGTTTGTCCAAGCGCCGGATACACAAGTCCGGAAGGCCTCAATTACACTGACGTTGAGGAAGCAAAGATGATGCTTTCCGCCGCAAAGCAAAACGCCGGAATCGATTCAGAAAAAGTTGAATTGATTTTCGCGATTCCCGACACCGAATACTTGTCCAACCGCGCCGAGCTTCTGCGGGGCGCCTTGGAAGAAATCGGAGTGGAATTAAAGACTGTGAAAATTCCCTTGCAGTTTTATTTGACTTCAATCTCAAAGACAAAGGCCGACTTGTTCTTGTACACTTGGGTCGGAGACTTTTCGGATCCCTTGGCCTTCCTGGAATTGTTCCGGGGAGATTCTTCAATGAACGACTCTCATTGGAAGAACGAGGAATTTGACAAATTGCTTGACCAAGCCGCCTTTACGAACGACAGCAAGGAGCACAACGACCTTTTGGCAAAAGCGGAAGACATTTTGCTTGCCAGCGCGGAAGTGATTCCGATAAGCCATCCAGTGACTTGCAACGTAATCGACTTGAATTGCGTCGGCGGCTGGGTTTCAAACGCCATGGACATCCATCCCTTTAAGGCCTTGTACTTCAAGAAGCCCCAATTCCAATTCAAGAACATCGCAAAAAAATAACAATTTTTTTTATTTTTTTCGCAACCTTTTTACTTTTCTCTTTGTCTAAAATATGGTATAGTATTTTAATTTTAGGGAGAATAGAATGTATAAAGGAGAAATTCCCGTATTTTTTGCGGTTGACTACAAGTACGCGCCTATGTTGGGCGTTACCCTTAAATCCATGCTTCAAAACGCGTCAAAAGACTATTTTTATAAAATCTACGTTTTGACAACCAACTTGGCCGACGACTTAAAGGAAAAGGTTTTAAATTCCAGCGACGCCCAAAACGCTTCGATTGAATTCATTTCGCTAAAGGAAAAGCTTGACTGCTATTCAAATATGTTCCATTTGCGCGACTACTATTCACAAGAAACGTATTTTAGGCTTTTCATCGCCAGCCTCTATCCTGAATACGACAAGGTCCTTTACTTGGACAGCGACTTGTTGATTTTGGACGACATTTCCAAAATGTTCAACGTTGACTTGGGCGACAATCTTCTTGGCGCCACTGTTGAGGAAACAGTCTTGACCATCAACGAATTCGGCGAATACGTTGAAAAAGCCTTGGGCGTAAAAAGAGAGAACTACTTCAACGCCGGAATCATTGTAATCAACACAAAGAAATACCGCGAAGAAAAAATTCAGGAAAAGTTCGTGAATCTTTTGAACCGCTTCCCCTTCCGCATCGCTCAGGACCAGGATTATTTGAACGTTCTTTGCAAGGACAGAGTTCACTACTTTGACTTGGGTTGGAACAAAACTTCCTTTGAAAACCCTGCATTCCACAACGAAGACCTCAAAATCGTTCACTACAAAATGATGTGGCGCCCGTGGAAATACGACGGAATCACTTACGGCGACATGTACTGGGATTACGCAAACAAAACTCCTTTTGCCCAAACCCTTCACCAAATGAAAGACACGTATTCCGAGGAAGAAAAGGCAAAGGACAAGGTTCTTATCGGCGGAATGATGAAAATGTGCGTTCAAGAAGCGAATGACTTTCACAACTATTGGAACACAATCAGACGCGAAAGAAACGGCGCCGCCTTGCGAGAATTTTTTGTCACTGCAAAGAATTCAACGATTGCATTGTTGAAGAAAACCGCTTCGTCTTCAATCAAGAGCGTAAAAAGCCTTTTGAGGATGGCGTAATTTTATGGCGGAAAAAGATCCTGGCCGTTTGGCAGTTCTGGAAAAAATTGACGAGCTGGAAAGGAAGCGCCTTTGGTCTCAAGACGTTGAGGCCGATCCGCCGACAATTCCGCTCGAACCAGACCAAATAGACTACACAAAATCCAAGTTGTCCAGCAAAATAAAGACTTGGGCCGCCAACATCATCGGAACAAAATTCATCGCGGGTCTTTTTAAGAACAAGCAGCTTATCATAAAAGACGTTGTGGGAATGGAAAATTTCTTCGCCGTAAAAGACCAAGGCTTGATTGTTACTTGCAACCACTTCAACGCTTTTGACAACTTTGCGGTTTTGGAAATCCTAAAGCCCTACACTCACCGCCACATTCTTTGGCGCGTAATCCGAGAAGGAAACTACACTTCTTTCCCAGGACTTTACGGCTTTTTGTTCCGCCATTGCAACACGCTTCCTGTAAGCCAAAACCATTCAACTATGAAAAAGTTTTTTGCAGGAATGTCGGAATTGCTCGCGCGCGGAGAAAAAATCTTGGTTTACGCCGAGCAAGGCATGTGGTGGAATTACAGAAAGCCTCGTCCTATGACCAACGGCGCCTTTAAGTTTGCCGTTGACAACAAAGTTCCAGTCTTGCCGATTTTCATAACGATGACGGATTCTGACATAATCGGCGCGGACGGCTTTCCAATCCAAGAATACACGATGAACGTTTTGCCCGCGATTTTCGCCGACCCAAACAAATCGGAAAAACAAAACATCCGCGACATGAACGAGCAAAACTACAAGGCTTGGGTTGACTGCTACGAAAAGTTCTACGGAAAAAAACTGGAATACCTTCCAGAAGAAAAATAAAAAACATAAAAAAAATCCCGCGAACAATCGCGGGATTTTTTATGCCGTTCTTCAAGCGGCGCTATTTCTAGCGGAGCAAGCTAAGAACGTTCTGTGTCTGCTGGTTGGCCTGAGCGAGCATCGCTGTTCCAGCCTGGCTAAGAACTTGGTCTTTTGTGAACTCAACCATTTCAGAAGCCATGTCTGTGTCGCGGATGCGGCTTTCAGAAGCCTGAAGGTTTTCAGCGCCGATGTCCAAACCAACAACTGTCTTCTCCAAGCGGTTCTGGTAGGCGCCGAGGTCAGCGCGCTGCTTGTTAACCTTTTTCAAGGCTTCGTCGAGAGTTCCAATGGCGCGGTTGGCGTCATCCGGAGCCTGCAAAGAAATCTTTGACTCGTCGCCGATGTTGCGGATTCCAAGAGCCATGGCTGACATTGTTCCAATGTAAACCTGTGTGCGCTGGTCCATGTTGGCGCCGATGTGGAACCACATAGAGCCTGTAACAACGTTTTCGCCAGTCGGGCGGGCAAAGCGGCCAGTCAACATGTTCATTCCGTTGAACTGGGCGGCAGAAGCGATGCGGTCTACTTCGTCTACGAGAGAAGAAACCTCAACCTGAATCTGCATTCTGTCTTCGTCAGAATAGATTCCGTTTGATGACTGAACGGCCAATTCGCGGATGCGCTGCAAGATGTCTTCTGTTTCCTGCAAGTAGCCTTCAGTTGTCTGAATGAAAGAAATTCCGTTCTCAGCATTCTGAGAAGCCTGGTTCAAGCCGCGAATCTGCGCGCGCATCTTTTCTGACACGGCCAAGCCTGAAGCATCGTCACCGGCGCGATTGATTTTCATGCCGGAAGAAAGTTTTTCCATGCTCTTCTGGTTTGCAAGATCAGTAAGGCCCTGTGAACGCTGAGCGAACATCGCGCTCATGTTGTGATTGATAACCATAGTGTATCTCCTATCAGTATAGTCTGAGCAGTTTTAGAAAAACCGGTTTTGCTCGGCCGGTTCTCACCACCCTATACTATGATTTTCGGATTCTGGCAAAAACACTTTAGCGGTTTTTAAATAATTTTTTTGAGAATTTTTTCGGGGGAAGCCTCCCCCTCGCTCCAGCCGCCTCAGGCGTCTTTCGCTGCCCCCTCCGCGGGGAGTTCCCCGCGACGCCCCCGGAAACGGCGGCAAGCCCAAGACTGCCGGGCGGCGGCTCTAGGCCTTGCCCAAAACCTCCTCCCCTACTTTAACTTTTTCCGCTTCCGGAATGGCAAAAATTATGTCCAAATCGTAGTCGGAATTTGCGGCCAAAAAGTCCTTGCAGGCCCGGGCCGCCCCTTCCCAAGCCCTGCGCAAGGGATAATCAAAAATTCCCGCCGAAATAAGGGGAAATACCACGGAATGGATCTCGTTTTGGCGGCAGAGTTCCAGCGACTTTGCGTAGGCGCCGTAAAGCGCCTCAGGCTCGCCATGCTTTCCGTCATTATACTCCGGTCCCACCGCGTGAATGATGAACTTGCAGGGGCAGTCAAAGCCCGGCGTGATCACCGCGCTTCCCTCGTCACAATGGCCAATCGCATTGCAGGCGGCCGTAAGCTGGTCATAGCCCGCCCTTCTAAAAATCGCTCCGCAAACGCCGCCGCCCGCCCAAAGGCCGCTGTTGGCCGCATTGACAATCGCGTCCGCCGGAATGTCGGTAATTCCCTTTTGCTGGATTGTAATTGAAGACATGGTTTGTGGCCTCCTGGGGTTTTTCTATTATTATACACTTTTTTGGTGGAGATTTGTAGGTTTTGACGCGCTTTTTTGAGGGAATTTTACTTGACAAAAATAAAGAGGCATGTTAGATTTTAAACAAGAGGAATCCGCAGCGTTGCGGCTGTCTCCTTTAGCTTTTAGTTAAAAGCCTGCCGAAACCACCACAGTAAGGGCAGGCTTTTTTTTCGCTATTTCCTCATTTGTTTGAAGAAAGCGACCGCATTTACAATTAAGGTTAAAAACGCGATAACAAGCATCGCAAGTTCGTACCTAGACATGCTATGCGGGCCTCCCAACATTAAATTAGGAGACAGCCAACCCCGCTACGGATTCCACCGTCAAATATATAGTAAAACTTGCTTTGTGTCAAGTTATTTTTTATTTAGGCATCATGGACGCAAAAGCAATTGTCAGCCGCAGCGTCTCCTTATGATGGTGTACTTCTTTTTGATGTTGACCATTACAGAAATCAAATATTTTAGCCTAATTGCAATTCTTTTTTTAGGGGCATAAAAATCACTCTACATGCTAGACATTACATAAACAAAAATATCACTGCCTGACATCTTTATTGGGCTCCCCAATATTTTTCGCCAGAATAAGGGCAAACATCTGTGTCTGCTGGTTTGTAAGTTGCCAATTCATCTACCGATTTTTCTTCCAAATCAATTTGTATATCTTTTTGATCAAGCTTTTTTGAATCTAATAAAGGATCAGCGGATAATTTAAATTTTAAGACTTGTTTCAATTGATGTTCATCAACTGATTTTCCCATATATGGGTAATTAACTTCTATTTTTGTTTTATCCTCATCTGATAGATTTTCCTGCAAAGCACGTTCTCTATGAGTTTTACTAAAAAATCTGTCAATTCGACCAATTCTCTGCTCCAAATCACCTGGAGTCCAGGCTAATCCATAATGATAAATTCGATTACAGAAAAGATGAAGATTAATTCCTTCCTTCAATACATCTGTACAGACAATGACATCAGGATAAAAAGGAGTATTAAATCTTTTGATTAATCCTTCATTACCTTTGTTTCCTCCTGTCGCTGGCATTACCCATTGCTGTAAATCAAGGAAACCTAATTTTTGTCGGATTTGTGATTCGTACCCTATAATTTCTCCCCCTAATAATTGTTTACAAATTAAATCACCCGTATCAAATAACTTCTTAATTCTTATTCCAGATGAGCAGTGTTTTGAAAATAATCGTTTCATAACAAGGGGGCATAAGTTATCTGATGATTCTGTAATATAGCAGTACATTAGTTCTAGTATAGCTTCACTTGATTTTATGTATTTTTCTGCAATAGCCTTTAGTATTTCTCGCTTATATAAATCTTGATTAGATATATCAACACCATAATTTGCCATATGATTCCACAACGAATCCTGTTGAAGAATTTTTATTATAGATGCCTTTTTGTATCCACAATCATGGTTTTCTACTTTTTCTTTTATTGCATAAAAATCCTTTATAAAACTAGCTAACGAAATAGCATATTTATTGTCTACTTTGCGATTCAATGCCAGATAACAACATAAGGGTAAAATTTCAGAAAGATTATATTTTTTATTATCATTATATTCCAAAATATATCTATTACGTTCACCAGCCATGTATTCGTTAACTTCTTTTACAAAAGAATCATCAACTACTAAATTAATATCTTCATTGCTATATAAGGTTTTAAAATAATTTTCAGAGAATAAATAACTATTTGGTTTATTTCTTAACAAAGACTTCTTAAATTTTGATACAGCAAAATAATCTTTTCCCTTATGCTGTTTTTTTAAAGCAAGCCATTTTAGCAATTTTATATCTGAATTCTCTGAGTCAGTTTCCTCTTCATTATCTTCAATATCTTCCGAATTAGATTGTCTTTCTGTTGTATTATTATATCTTGATTCAAATTCTACTTGAATATCCTTTAAATTGGCATTTGATATTCCAAATACTTTTCCCCAATACGAAACAATTCTATCCTCATACATTGAATTTAGTCTTGCTTCTAATTCATCTACGGTTGCAAGTCTTCTTACAAAAACAACTGCTTTTTCAGGAGCTTTTTCTTCTGTCTCTTCTGCAGGAAAATTCTCTTTTAACAATCCTTCTACTTCTTTCTCTATAAAACTAAATTTTGGATGTGGTGGATATCTACCATTACCAAAATTGATATAGAAAGACTTACTAATCTGCTGTAGCATTTTTTTATCTGGAGCAGCTCCTTTTTCCCCCTCTTCCTGAGAACCACTGTTTTCAAATTCCTTTTCAGTTTCTCCAGTTTCTTCATCTTCATGCAAATATCCAGATGGTTTATAGCTTTCGAATGTTTCTAGAAATCCGATTTTATAAACCGAATTGTTTTTTGTAAGCTGTTGCGCCAATTTACTTTGAATTAAAGCTAAGAATAACCTTTGCTCCAATCCTTCTTTGTCATCTTTATCTAATGTTAAAGCAACATTATTAGGAACAACTTTACGAACATTATATTTGCTATCCTTATTATATGTTCTTAACCTTCGTACAAGAAAATTTGATAAATATTCATGTGTAATTTCAAGTGAGGCTGGAACAGCACATTTGTTTTCAAAGTAGAATAATTGGTTCCTTAACGATTCAATATTTCTATGAGCTGGCGTTGCACTTAGTAGGAGGAATTTTGAATCCAGGCTTTTCTTTACAGTTATAGCTTTTAAATTTTTATCTAGATTCGGAGAGTGGCTACAAAAACACCTCTTTAATCCAAGCCAATAATTCAAAAAAGCTGTAGCATTATTTTCATTTCGCATATTTTGTGCTTCATCAATAATGACTAAGTCATAATAAGGTGTATGATTTCGCAAAAACTTGCCACAAATCTTTCCTGCATCAAAAGAATCAAACTCATTTGAATATTTAGATTCCTTATTAGAACCTGTTATACATCTTAATCCTTTATAAATAGTTTTAACTGAAACTTTTTCGTAATATGGAAATTTAGGATTATCCGAATGTATAATTGAATCTCTTATGGTTGAGAATGTTGTTAAACGAGTAAGAAAGATATTTTCTTTGTTTTTTTCCTTAAAACTCTTTAAAAAATCTAATCGTTCTGTGTAATTCTTAACATTTAATTCAAGATTTTCTATTAAATTATTTTTTTGAAAGTTCTTTATCTCACTTATCCAATTGCTTTGTACGCTTCTATTAGGTGCAATAATAAGAATTTTAGCATTTGGTTTTTCTTTTAAAAGCATGGAAATTACACCAATTGCCTGATATGTTTTTCCCATACCTACTTCATCAGCTAAGTATGCATATTGCCTATTATTTAAAATTTTACATAAGGCAGTTACACCTTGTGTCTGTAATTCCGGAATAGTATTATCACCTTTAAAAGAAGATTCTTTTCCTGCAAAGCTAATAACTTGTTTAACAGATTTTAATGATACTTTTTCAAACATTCTGTAGCCTCTTATTAAATTCTGCTGTAATCCAATCCAGATACTTTTTATCTATTTCTTCTCTAAGAGTCGTTTCAATATCTTTTTCTAGATTTTTTGTTTTTTCATTTAAAAATGCCAGTTTTTCTTTATAAATCTTATTCCCATCATTATGTATAAGATTTTTAGGAAATTGGGAAATCGCACAATTGATATAACTCACAATAAGCCATTCATAAACAATATCTTTGCTTTGTTTTTCAGAATGCTCTTTTTCTAAGAATGCTAATATATTTTCAATACTGCCAGGTTTTGTAACCAAAAATCCATACAGATTTTTATCTGCTTTTTCTTTTTCTTGTTCCCATTCATCATGTCTATTCCAGAATTGTTCTGTTTTTCTTTGTGCAACAGGCTCTTTCTCTCGTAAAATGGTTCTAGCTTCTTCTATCTTAGTCAAAAGGTTTTCAAGAGCTTTTGAAACTAGGTAATAATTATCAAAGATATCTGCGGTATCTTCTTGTGAAATTCCTAAAACTTTTTCTGTTTCCTCATCTTCTTCATTTATTAAACGTAAAGACTGCCTGTTTGTTGAGTTGCTGTTATCATAATTTATAAACCACTCTTTTAGAGATTCATTTAGACTTTCACAACAAATTTCAGGTCTATAATCTTCTGTATCAATTTCATTAATTAACCCTTTAAAACTGCAAATATTATTTTTGTAAACTGTAAATGATTTATGCTTCAAAAATTTGTTTGCTAAATCCGTTGTTATTTTTAATTCTACATCACTAGCTAAGTTACTAACCAAATCTTCAGAAAATCCATCAATTCTTAAAGAATATAATTCATTTTTTTCTAAGTTTTCTGATTTAATATAAATTCTTAATTCTTTCCACTGAACAGTAAATATTACAAAAATGCTGTTTTTATCGGCTTCTGCTTCATCACGATTAGATATAGTCTGATTATCTGGCAAAAATTTACTTTCGGTAATATTATTTACTGAATAGCTAAAAGGTTCATTATTATTAAAAATCAAAGTTGCTTCAGCATTAAGGCCTTTCATTGCAGCGGAAGTAAAATTATATGACCCAACAAATATTTTTTCACCATACTTTATGATTTTTGCATGTATAAATCTTGAAGAATCTTCATTCAATAATTCCTTAAACGAAATTCCCTCTTGTTTTAAGAGTTCTTCATAATCATTTTTGTGAATATTGTATGTCTCACCATCTACAGCTGGTATTATTGTTGTATTTTTCCTCTTAGTAATGTGTTCTAGTAATTTTTTAGGCCCATTTTCATCAAAATAAGGCGAAATTACAGTCAAATCTCCTGAACAATTGTCTTCAAAATAATTAAGCAGTTTTTTTCCTTTATCATTGTATGTCCAAAGAAATTCAACACTATCATTTTTTATTCTAATAGTTCTTAAATAATCTAATAATTGATTGTGATTATTTAATCCATCATTATCCAGTGCATTAATAAAGTTTATCAAACTTTCTGCAAGAGATATTGATTTTATTTCTACACATGCAAACGCTTCCTTATTCCTTCCGTATCCGGAAACAGTCAAATTACATGAAGACACAAACAAATATACTGCTTCTTTTTTTCTCTGTTTTAATTGTCCATATATGACGATTACTTTAGGATGAAATACTCCTGTAGGTATATTCTGCGGATAAACAGGAACTGTTAAACAACTTGCTCCTGGTGAAATCGCACCTTTATCATAATAAACAGCTACATGGTTATTTCGAATCCATTCATCTGCATCTTTTAGCTCCCCGATAGTTGTTATCTTTCTATCAAATCCCATTAAATAAGCTACAATATATTCATCAAAGAAATCTGGTTCATAATTATACGTTGTAAAAAATAAATCGTATACTTCTTCATATAAATCATAAATCGCTTTTAAAGAATCTCGAATTTTCAAAACTTTTTCTTTACTCATTTTGAGAACTCCAATATTTCTGATTTAATTGATTTTAAAGAAGAAAGATAATAATCTCGGCCCCATACAGAAATATCAATATCAACATCGTTTGTATTCACAAATGGCTGTAATCTACCCTCCGTATCCATTTCAACCCACACAGAACTCTTTTTTTGTTTACAAACTAATTCATGATATCTAATAACATTTTCAATATAGTCAGTATTAGCTGGATTACATTTTTCTCTCAAGAATTTTATACGCTCTCTAAATAATGGAGTTGCACTTAAGGCATTTATTTGGCAAAAATCTTGATAGCTTTTTTCATGAGCTTTAATATTATCAATTCCAATTTCACTAATTTTTCTTGATGCCATTGCTTTATAAAAAATATGTTCTAAGCACCTCAAATATGGTTCAAGTCTTAAAATATCTGTTACTTCTTCTTTTGAAGACAAAGAGTTAAATAATTGTTGTGCTATTGATTCTTTGTTTACCTGCTCATAACAAAGTTCCATTAGTTCCTTTTTTTCACCTTTATCTTCATATAATTTATTTATCCAAAACTTACGTTCTCCTTGTCTAAACTTTCCTAATATTGCTTCAAATAAAGCATCTTTAGCTTCAAAACTATTAAACTGTTTATTATTTGATTCTATAAACTTCTTAAAAGCTTTTTGAATTTCACAAAAAGGTTCTTCACCATATAACTTCTTAATATCTGCTATATCAATCTGTAATTCACTTCTACCATCAATGATTCCCATTGTTGAGAGAGGTGTTTTATAACGGCCATAATATCCCAATGATATTTCTCTAACAAGAACTGTCTTCGTACTGCTTAACTCCGGATTTGAGTTATTCGCAATAAATTTTGCATTTCCATTATCTGAGCCCAATATTCCTTCAATTCGATCTTTACTTATTGATGTGTAAATAAACAACTGCTCAAAAAATAGAATCAAATCTGCATAAGAAAACCTGCTTTTCTCAACATAAATTTCTTTACAAATAGCAAGGCACAATAGTACTTCTCTAAAACCATGAATGCTGGTACTAATTGTTGTTAAATGATTTATAACCCTTCGCCCATAAAAAGACCAAATTAGCTGTAATCCTAACGGATCTCTTTGCGAAGTTCCTGAAATACTGTCATCCTTTTCTGTAAAAAACACATTATTTAACAATTCTTCGAGTTTCAATTTTCCATTCATTTTGCTCTCATCTTTTCTCTTAACACTAATCTAGTTACATTTTTTGTTTTGCAACAAAGAATCATATGTTCTGTCCTAAGTATTCCTGTCAACCATAAAAAATGGCAATCCTTTTTTTTGTCTGAATATTCTAAGAGCATGAAAACAGCACATGAATAAAGTTTTTTTTTCATCGTTCTTCATATTCATCTTTTGTCATAAACCGAACACCCCATATATAACACTTACATTTCAATTATACCTAATCGAACAATAATATTGAAGAGATAATAAAATAAATAACAAACTCAGAGAACTGATAAAACCTAGTATTATTACAAAACAGACCTTGTAGCAATGACCCAAACACACCCCCAGACATCCATAAATAAAGCATTCAAAAAGATTGCTATGCAAAGTTCGAGCACAGCCCTCCAATACTGTTGGCCATATTCTTAATCGCATTTGAAGAGCTGTCTGTGACAATCATTTACTGATTACTTATTCTGAAAATAATCCGTCTTGTAATTCTTGGCAAAAAAGATTGAATTAAGTCCAACGCCCGCAAAGCAAAGATTGACCATAAACAATGTTAGCTGGGCACAAGCGAACGGAAGATGAAGCAAGAACGATTCCTTAAAGCCCAAACCGCCCTTCACAACTCCAAACAAAGTTCCGGAAATAACTGAAACTAGAAACATGATAAAGATAATTTCTATTGCGGCGAGAACTAGCTTCAGTCCTTTTTCAAGCCTCTCGTCCACAGCATTAGACTTTTTTATCATCGTAATCGCAGATAAAAGAATGAATATGGCAAAAAGAATGTAACCGGCGTGAGGGAAGTTTATAAAACCGCTTTGCGCGAAATCAGCCACAAACGCAATTGGCTCCTGCCCTTCTTTCATCGTCATAACAAATCTTGCTGTCGTTATGTCAAGATAAACTGTATACAAGGAAAAACAAGCAATTAAACTTGTCATAACTTTATAAATGCACTTTTTTGCAAGAGAAAAAACGCAAACCATTAAGATCAACACTGCAAATGCAGAATCCGCATAAAAGAGAATTGTTAACGCTAAAGGCGGCAGCGAAACAACCAACGCAATCGCAAACAACAAAGAAACCACAACAATCAAATTATTTTTCATAGTAAAACTCCTTACATATATTATAGGAACTGAAAATCGAATTTTTCAAAAAAACATAAAATTAATAAAAAACTAAATCGTATCACCCCCTTCAATAGCGTTAGAAAAACTTTTAATAATTCTGTCTATCAACCTTCTATTTCTAATAGCCTTAATCCATTCTTCTGGAATTTCACCATAATACAGCCCGGCGATGCTTCCAGCCACACAACCAACTGTGTCAGTATCTCTTCCCAGATTGACAGCCTTTAATACGCAATCACGATAACTATCTGTAGCCAAAAAGCACCATAAAGCAGCTTCCAACGTGTCCACAACATAACCAGAACTTTTGATTTCGTTTTCTGAAAGCTCTATAAAATCTCGATGAGTAATTCTATCATACCTAGAAAGCGCTTCCGAGAAATCTGAATGATGATGTACATAGTCACCAATTGCAGGAAGCGCATTAAATAAAATTCGATCTTTCCTTGCCCCTTTTAAGATCTCTATCATTACCGAACAATAAATATCGCAACCGACCAAAGAGACTGGATGCGCATGTGTAAGGCTTGAAACATTATGAATAATTTCAAACGTTTCATCACTTCTCATTGCTTCCTCGCCGAATTTTTGAAATAAATAAAACGGAAGCGGGCTTATGCGCATAAGAGAACCATTGCCATTACTGCGTTCATCAGACAACCCGCAATTTAAAGCTTCTATTTTCATACAGTAGTTTTTAATTGCTGAATAGCATGTGCGACCAACATCGAAAACATGACGGTCCGGCGTAAATTTTGCATTTTTAAGCCATGAAGAAAAATTATGCATTATATCTTTATAATCAATACCTTTCTTGCAGCCTATGCTTTCCGCCAAGCACAGCGTCATGCTGGAATCGTCGGACCAAGAGCCTTTTGGAAGATTGTATGTTCCGTAACCGCGCATGTCTGTAACAGGGGCCGCTTTGATTTCGTCGCGATCCATAAATTCCACAGGCACTCCCAAGGCGTCCCCAACAATCGCGCCGTACAAAGCGTTTTTGACTTTATCTTTCATGAACAGTCTCAGTCCCCCTCGTTAACATTTTCCTCAAACATTATACGCCATATTCCGCGCGGCGGCGCAAAATATGGCTATTTTCTTACACAGTCACTTGTACGCAAATCTTATTGTAGCTTAGGCTAAAAAGTTTTGCGTTGTATGACAGCTTTTGGGGCTTTGCCTCGCGGATGATTTTTGCGGCAAGGGCGCGCGCGTGGCCGGCCTTTTCCAAGCCCGGGTTGCCAAAGATTTTCGCCTTGACATTTTCGATCAAGCAAATGATTGAGTTCTTGTCCGCTGGATTGTATGGCTCGGCTTGGACCACAGTCTCAAGAGAGCGATAAAAGTCGCTTTTTGCGGAACGGATTTTCTGCGCGCAGGCGGAAAGGTTGTCGGCGCTCAAATTATCCGTAAGCCTTTCAAGCGCTTCCGGCTCGATGTCGTCGTCCCAGTGGTAGAAATTCGTTCCCACAAGAGGCAGCGTAAGCGTCACCGTGTTTTGCTTAAAGTATCGCGTCACGGCTTGGTCTAGGCTTTCGCGGGAATAGTCAAAGTCAAGCTTCTTTTTGGCGCTCTCGAATATCAAGGGAATCATGTCAGGATTGACGTTATCCATCTTTCCATAACAAAGCGAAAAGAAAATCTCTACGCAAAAGTCTTCCATAAGATACTGCGTGAGTTGCGCAAACTTGTCAAAGACTTCCATTCGCCTAAGATAAAGCTCGCCGGCCAAAAAAGAATCCTTGGCCTCTATGGCCGCCAAAAGGGGCCCAATGTGAACAAGGTAGTCAAACGTGTCTTTGTCAGAAACGTCAACTTCAGGCGTGACAAAAATTCTTGGATTGCAGCCCAAAGCGGCATGAACATAAACATAATAGCTGGGCGTAAAATACGGACTGGAAGCGATTTCCTGCCAACCATCGACTTTTGGCTCGCCGCTTTCCAACTTTCCAACATAGTCCAACTGGCCGGTTTTGCTCTTTGAAAATTCAAACCAGTTGTCCGCCGTTTTTACTAAAATCTGAGCGTTCATAAGAACCTCCTTAAAACTACTCAAATTATACAACAAGGGGTGCATCACCTAGCGCGACAGGGTAGAAAATATTTTCAACCCGCGCTACAATGGTTCAGCATAAAGAAAGGAGAAAATATGTCGCAAGAAAAACGAAACGCCCCGCACATACTCGCCTACATAATGGAAATCGACAAGGACATAAGGAACGGCGAATACCCCAACACAAACACGATGAACAAAAAGCACGGCTGGAACATAAGCCGCAGCACCTTTGGCCGCTACATCGACATCTTGCGCGACACTTACAACGCTCCTGTTGAATACGACTTTAAGAAGAACGGCTACTATTACACCGACCCGACATATTTCATGCGGCAAGTCACTCTAAAAGAAGGCGAGCTTTTGACATTCTCCACGATTCTTCCTTTGTTGGAACAGTACAAAAACACGCCGCTGGAAGATTCGTTCAGAAGCATAATGAAAAAACTTTCGGAAATGCTGCCCGACAGCATCAGCGTCGACTCGGCCTTTATCAACAACGAAGTGCGCTTTATAAGCGAGCCGATTACAAAGCTTGGCGAAGGCGTTTTTGAAGCGGCGCTCAAAGCCACAAAACTCAAGCGAACCTTGCGCTTTGAATACAAGGCCTCCGGCAAAAAAGATTTTGAGACGCGCGAATTTGATCCCTACCATTTGATTTGTCAAGGCGGAAGCTGGTATCTTTTGGGACATTCCCACCATTCCGACGCAATCAGAATCTACGCGATGGCCCGAATCCAAAACGCGCAAGTGACACAAAAAACTTTTGTCATGCCAAAAGACTTTGACATCAAAAAACACATCGACCCGGAGATTGGAGTTTGGCGGACAAGCGCAAAAAAAGTAAAAGTTGAAATTGAATTTTCGCCGGTACTAAAGTCCTACGTCACCGAACGCGAATGGCGCAAAGACCAAGTGATGAAAACCCGCCGCGACGGCAGCGTCTACCTTTCGTTCAAAACCAACCAAATGAACAAACTCTGCTCGTGGATTCTCTCTTTCGGCGGCGAAGCCAAAGTCCTAAACCCGCCAGAGCTCCGCGAACAAGTCAAGGCCGCTGCAAAGAAGATATTGCAGGGGAATAAATAGAATCCCGTAGCGCCCCCCTCCCCCGCGCTCCGTAGCTTCCGCCAACCCCAGCAGCGTCCGCAGGACGCGGTGAAACAGCTCGAATATATGATTATTGTCTTGCGTATGAAAATACGAGCTGACTATTCCTCTTCCCAAGAAACGTCGATCATTCTCTTTTCCAAATCCGGGATTCGCAAGAAAATCGAGCAGTTTGCGCGGTGGATTGTAACGCCTCTATTCCTTGAAACGTAGCCGGCAATCGGTTCGGGGTATTTTGGGTTGCAGCATTTCGCAAAGGTCACGACAAAATTCTTGGAGCCAGAAACGAGCGCTTTTCCTGAATGGCGGACCACCGATTCCTGAGGCTTTGTTCCTTTTTTGTGGGCCTGCCTGATTTTGTTGGCGGCGGCTTGCTGGGCGTTGGCTTCGCTTTGCTTTGAAAGAGCGGCCTTGTCCACAAAGGACTGGTCGTTGGCGCTGAGCCAGGCGCGGATTTTTTGGCGGGCTTTGGAAGTTTTTGTCCACTTGAGCCAGCCTTCCACAGGATGCGACTGCGGATTTGTGAGAATCTCTATTATTTGCGTGTTCTGCAAGGGAGCGCTTAACGGAATGATTTTTCCGTCGGCCTTGGCGCCTACAATTTTTTCTCCGATTCCGGAATGAATGTGATAGGCAAAGTCAATCGCGCAAGAACCGACAGGCAACTGAATCACGTCGCCCTTTGGAGTGAACACTACAATTTCATCGGCCAAAAGCTCGTTCTTGAACTCGTTGAAAAAACTTTCATCGTCGGCGTGCTGGTCGCGCAATTCCCGCAAGTGGTTGAAAATCGAAAGATTTTTTATGTCAACCATATCGTGGTTCGTTCCCTTTTTGTAGAGCCAATGGCTTGCAACGCCGTGCTGGGCCACGTTGTCCATTTCGCGAGTTCGTATTTGGATTTCAAGCGGCTTTCCTTCGCAAAGAACGGTTGTGTGCAAGGACTGGTAGCCGTTCGCTTTTGGCATCGCGATGTAATCCTTAAAGCGGCCGTCAAGGGGCTTCCATAAAGAATGCGCCAAGCCGACAAGGGTGTAGCATTCAGGAACGGTTTGGCACAAAATGCGAAGCGCGAACAAGTCGAACAATTCGCTCACTTCCTTATTGCGCTTTCTCATCTTTTGATAAATCGAATAAAAGTGCTTGGCCCTGCTTTTTACAGAAACTTCAATTCCTGCCTTTTTAGCGGCCTCCGTTATTTTTTGAACGGCGTTTTCCAAATAGCTTGAGCGCTCGTTTTTCTTGGACGAAACAATCGCCTTAATTTGCTGAAAAACGTCCGGATTGGAATACTTTAAGCTCAAGTCCTCCAACTCGTTTTTTTCGCCCTTCATTCCAAGGCGGTCGGCCAGGGGCGCCCAAATGTCAATCACTTCCGCGGCGACGGCCCGCTGGGTTTTGTTGTCGTAGCCCTTTAGATTTCTGATTCTGTCCAAGCGGTCGGCAAGCTTCACCATAATCACGCGAACGTCGTCAACCATCGCAAAAAGCATTTTTCGTATAGAATCCGCTTGCTGCAAAGTCTTGCTTGAAATAGACAAATTGGTAATGCGGGCCGTTCCTTCGATTATGGTGGCGACAGCGTCTCCCCAATTGTCGCGGATTTCTTCTATTTGAATTTGAGGAAGGCTTAAAAGGTTGTGAAAAAAGCCGCCGATGATTGAGTCCGAATCAAGCTTGTTCTTTGCCAAAATGGCGGCGACGCGCATCGGGTGCAAGCAATAAGGCTTTCCGCACGAGCGCGTCATTCCTTGCGTTTTTTGCAGAAGAAAATTCCAAGCGGAAGAAATTCTTTTCTGGTCGTTTTTGAATTCAGGGAAAAATTCAAAAAAAGAGTCTATGAGAATTTTTGGATCTGTTTCTTCATTGTTTGTGACAAATTCTTCTTCCGTCATTTGAAGAAATATTTTAACGTTTATCGCCTACAGAATCAAGTCGACAAATTCGCCGGAACAGGCCGCGGCCAAATCTTTTGGAGAAATGCAAATCTGTTCTCCGCGGACGCCCGCGCTTATGTGTATTTTTTCGCATTCCAAGGCGCAGTTGTCGATGAAGGTTTTGAACTGTTTTTTCATTCCCAATGGAGAGCAGCCGCCGCGAACGTAACCCGTAAGCGTCAAAAGCTCGTCGGGCTTTACAGGATTTATTTCTTTCGCTCCGCTAACGGCGCGGGCTTTCTTTAAGTTTATTTCATGCAAGGCGCTCTGAAGGAAAACAAAAATTTCCTTTGAGTCGCTTCTCATAACGATTGTCTTAAAAACTGTGGCGGGGTCGACGCCTATTTTTTGGGCGGTTTTCCCGGCCGCGCCCTTTTCCAAAACGTGCTCGCCGTCATCGTCGTAAGAGGCGGTCGTGTATTCAATTCCGAGTTTGTCAAGAATGCGCATGGCGTTTGTTTTCGCCGCGCTCTTTTTCTTTGCCATAAATTCCTCCGCCTACAATTCAGTTCTTCCGCTAAAGGAACGCGCGAAAGTCAATTTGTCGGCGTACTCCAAGTCTCCGCCAACCGGAAGGCCTGACGCCAAGCGGGTGATTTTGGCTTTTGTTTGCGCGGCCAAAAGGCGCTGCAAGTAAAGCGCGGTGACGTCGCCGTCAACAGTTGGATTTGTCGCGATTATTATTTCTTGAACGCCCTCTTCCTGCGCCCTTTTAATCAAAGGAGCTACGCTCAATTGGTCGGGGCCGATTCCGTCAACAGGACTAATGACTCCGCCCAAAACATGGTAAAGGCCGTTAAACTCGTGAAAGGATTCGATTGTCATTACGTCTTGAGGCTGCTCAACAACGCAAATCACGCTGCGGTCCCTAAGGTTGTCGGAGCAAATCGGACAGGGATCGCTTTCCGTCCAGTTGCCGCAAATGGAGCAAGGATGAATTTTTTTCTGAAGCGTGGCCATTTGCGCGGCAAAACGCTCAACGTAAACGGGGTCGGCCTTTAGCAAAAAGTTGGCGATGCGGCCGGCGCTTTTTTTTCCGATTCCTGGAAGACGCGAAAAACTTTCTGTAAGCTCGTCAATCGCGTTCATGCCAAACCTTGCAAGCCGCCAAGCATGGGGCCAAATTTATTTTTTATTTCTTCCTGAACTTTTGTCAGCGCGTCGTGATGGGCGGCGACAATCAAGTCTTCAAGCATTTTAACGTCGCGGGGATCAACGCAAATCGGGTCCAAGCGCAAATTGGTTATTTCAAATTTTCCGTTTATGGTCACGTTCACAATGTTTCCGCCGGATGAGCCAGTCGCTGTGATTTGGCCAAGTTCGTTTTGAACGTTTCCAAGATTCTTCTTTATCGAATCAAAGTCTTTCAACAAGTCAAATGGATTCATACCTTTCCTCCGACAATTTCGCCTTTAAAAACCTTTACAAGCAAGTCCACTTCTTTTGGCGTTTCAACCGGCGCGTCATGCGATTTTTCTTCAACAGGAACATAAAATTCAAACAAAATCCTTTTGCCCCACAATGCCAAGGCGCGATTTTGTATCGTTCCAAGCTTTTCGTCAATCCTGCTTTTTTGAAAAGCGTCAGAAATGCGGGCGCTGATTTTTTGTCCGTCAAAAGACCAATCGTCAGTATATTTTACAAGAGAAGCCAAAGCGCCGTCATCGTCTTTCAGGCCAATCGCCGCGGCAAGCTCTTCCTTGGCTTCCTGCAAATTTGAAGGCATGGCCTTTGGAGAATCGTCTTGCTCTACAGGCGGCTCAAAATTTTGAGTCTCTTCTTGAAAATCGCCTTGACCGGAAAATGACGGGGCTTCAGTTTTTCTAGCTGAAACCAAGGGCGCAAAGTGGAATTCTTTAGGCGCGCCGCTTTGTCCATTTTCCGCGCCGTAATTAAAACCCGGCGGATTTCCTCCGGGCGGGTTCGTTCCAAAAGAGCCGCCGCTTGCAGGGCTTGCCTGAACAGGAGCGCCAGCCAAAAGCGAGCGCGCTTGGTCAACGGCAACCTTCACCTCAGACGGCGAAACGTATTCCTTGAGCCAGCAAAGGCGGCTAAAGGCCAAGTCAATTTCATAACGGGGCGAAAGCGAATAACGGATGTCCCGATAAAGCTGCAAGAAAATTGAAAGCGCCCGCTCGATTTGGGTCGAATTCCAAGCGTCCAAAACGTTTTTGCTAAAGCGCGCGGGGTCTTGGCCCAAAAGAGATTCTTTGGCGATTCCGTTCTTTATCAACAAAAGGGAGCGCAAGTAGTCCGCGCTGTTTGTTATCAATTGTTCGATGGAAATTCCCGCCTGCAAAAAGTCGTTCAATTTTTCTTCCGCGCCGGAAGGGTTGGCCGAAGCGCATTCCTCGAACAAGGCGTTCAGCCTGTCAGTGCCAACAAGCCCCAGCTTGTCGCGAATTTTTTCGTAAGTGATGTGGCTTTCGCTAAAGGCCGCGACTTGGTCAAACAAAGTGTAGGAGTCGCGCATAGAGCCGGTGGCTTCGCGGGCAATCCAGTAAAGCGCCTCGTCGTCAGCCTGAATGTTAATCTCGGCGGCCGCAAGAGCCAACTGCTCCTTGATTTTTTCTATCGGCACAAGCCTGAAATTGAATTGCTGGCAGCGGCTTTTGATTGTGGCCGGAACCTTTTGCAATTCCGTGGTGGCAAAAATGAAAATGATGTACTCCGGCGGCTCTTCGATTGTTTTTAGCAAAGCGTTGAAGGCGGAAGTTGAAAGCATATGAACTTCGTCGATGATGTAAATTTTGTAGCGGCTTGAGTTTGGCGGAAACTGAACTTCGTCCTTTATTTGGCGAACGTCGTTTACGCTCGTGTTTGAGGCGCCGTCGATTTCTATTACGTCAAGGCTTGAGCCTTTTGTGATTTCCTTGCAAGCGGAACATTCTCCACAAGGACAAGGAGTGGGTCCCTTCTCGCAGTTAAGGGCTTTGGCGAAAATTCTCGCCGTAGAAGTCTTTCCGCAACCGCGCGGTCCCGAAAAAAGATACGCGTGCGCGATCTTTCCAGACTGAATCGAATTTTTTAACGTGGCCGCCACAAATTCTTGGCCAATCAAGTCCTCGAATTTTTGCGGCCTGCGGCGTGTCGCCGTAACTTCATATGCCATAAAAACAGACTAGCGCAAAAGGAAGAAAAATTCAATAAGCCAAAAAAAAATGCGCAAA
>JAILDQ010000188.1 GCA_024689365.1 Treponema sp.
AGCGGAAAAGAAAACTGTAGCCAAGAAGACCACTGCTAAGAAGACTACGGCTGCAGCCAAAAAGGCTCCCGCAAAGAAAACTGCGGAAAAGAAAACTGTAGCCAAAAAGGCCACAACAAAGAAGGCCACGGCGACAGCAAAAAAAGCGCCCGCAAAGAAAACTGTAGCAAAGAAGACAACTGCAAAAAAGACAACAGCTACAGCGAAGAAAGCGCCGGCAAAAAAAGCCGCTGAAAAAAAATAAGGCGCTTTTAGACAACAGCCTTTAAAACAAAAAAGTCCGCTTAAAGCGGACTTTTTTTATTGCCATGATTCTTTTTGATTAAGAATCATTCAGCGAAAGATATTGAATCAAGCAAATCCGTCACGGTAGACTGCAAGCTTTCAAATTCACTTTTATCAAAAACAAAGTCTATCATCAAAGCGTTAGGCTTGTCCAAAGCGTAAATCATAACTTTGTCCGTCAAAATATCTCCAGCGGAAAAAACCAAGGAGCTGATTTTAAGGCCGTCGTTTCCATCCCGAGGATTGAACTGAACGTCGCCAGATGCCTCAAGCTGCTTTTTAAGGGCTTCCATGTAAGAGCCGGCAAAATCCTCGCCCTCTTGGCCAACATTCACAAGCACGGAAGAAATCAAAACAGCAGACTTATTTGACTTGCTAAAATACATTTTTTCAACCGCCATATCAACGCCATCCATTCCAGAAGAAACAGGCGGAACTTGCTCATGACTGGGAATAAAAAATTCCTGAGAAGGCGTAGTTAACAAATATCCATTTACATTAATTGTAGCTTGGCCCGAATAAGAGCACGAAGCGAAAGCAAAAAGAGAAAGGGACGCGAAAACTCCCAAAATAGCATTCTTTTTCATTTTAATTTTCTTGACTAGGAATAACGAATTTAAGCTTTGACAGAGCAGACCTAAATTCTTTTGTCTCTATTTTTCCCAAAAGGTTGCCGCCCTCTTTTTCCGTAAACACAACAAAAATAGGAGCGTCGCTATTAGCCATGAAAACAAAGTCATCAGGCTGCATTTCGCCTTCATAGCGCTGGCTGTTCAAGTCAACGTCTTTGTAAAGCATCTTTGCGTTTTGGCAAGACAAATCTTTGCCTTCACATTCAAAAGTCAAAATTATATTGTTTGGGTTTTGTCCATATATTTCGTCATAAAGCGAATATCGGACGACAGGATTGTCAACCAATTTAGAATCGACAACATGAATGGTGGCGTCAAACTGCATTTTAACGCCTTGTTTTTTCAAGGTTATTTGGTGCACAAAATATTGTTGAACACCGCTTTCCAAGAAGAACTCTGCCACGCTAGGTTTTGAAGCGCATGAAAGAAAAACAAGCGATGCGGCAAGAATTACGACAAAAAGAAAGCGGGAAAGTCCCGCAGGCATTTCCCGCTTTTTCATCAATTACTCACCTGTAACGATTGTTGTTGTGTAGCAGATGATTCCGAGAATGCTCTTGTTCAATACGTCAACTGTAGAGATTCTTGAAATTCCGCCGTTCTTGGCAGCTGTCTGGATTGAGTAGTCCTGATAGAGGAACTTCGGCTTAATTGTAAGAGCGCGGAACAAAGACATTGTTTCAGCCTCTCCTACCTTTGATCCAACCGGGTTAGCTGTGGCGTTAACCGGGCGAATTGATGTACAAGCAGCCAAGCCGAGTGTCAAGGCAGCGGCAGCGATGAGTGTTGTGAGCTTTTTCATATTAAAAGCCTCCTTTTTATGATTCCCTCTCCCCAGAAAAATCTGAATAAAGGGTTCTTAAATCTTACAATATCGGTAACTTTTTGTCAAGGAAAAAATCGTTTTTTTTTAAATTTTTAATTTTTTTATATTTTTCCCTAGACAAAAAACGCTATTAGTAGTATTATTAAGAAAAAGATAACACTATATCTAGCGTATAATATAAAAAAGGGAGGAAATCAGCTTTTAGAGCGCCCCAAACACGCTCGGAGAGCCCAAAAAAACGGCATGAAAATCATCAAAAGAAACGGCGAAGAAGTTCAGTTTGACGTGCAGAAAATCGAAAACGCTATCCGCAAGGCAAACGAAACTGTGCCCGTCGCTGAACGCTTGAGCGAAGAAACGATTCACAAAATCGGCGCGGAAATCACAAAGAGCTTTGAAGAGCGCGGCCACGAACCGAATGTAGAAGAAATCCAAGATATGGTAGAAACCAAAATCATGGAAGCCAGCGCCTACTCAATCGCGAAAAAATACATCACTTACCGCTACCAACACGCCTTGAACCGCAAGGAAAATTCGACCGACCAGCAAATTCTTTCA
>JAILDQ010000205.1 GCA_024689365.1 Treponema sp.
TTGAAGTGTCCATTTCTTTTTGGCCCGCAACTTCGTCTTCGGTGCGGCCCTTTATGTTAGCGTCAACAATTGTGTCTCCGCTAAAAGCGGCGTTCAATTGCGGCAAAGCGAATTCGAGCTCGATTTTTGAATATTCCTTTAACTGGGCGCTTTCAGGTTCTGACTGACTTACAACAGTTCCGGGAATCTCCCCCTCTTGCGCGACGTGGCTCTTAAAAACAAAGAGCAAGGGAACGCGGCCCATTGTCTCCAAAATCTCGGCGACGCTTTTTCCA
The DNA here is from genome assembly GCA_024689365.1 of Treponema sp. Classification (GTDB taxonomy): domain Bacteria; phylum Spirochaetota; class Spirochaetia; order Treponematales; family Treponemataceae; genus Treponema_D. The sequence goes on from JAILDQ010000205.1 coordinate 276, forward strand.
ACGTAATTTTCAACTGAAACCAAAGAAGCGTTGGGCCCGCTTGAAACAATCAACTGCAATTCAACAGGCTGAGTGATGGGAGTTCCTTCCGCAGGCTCTTGCGCCAAAATAGTTCCAACAGGAGACGAGTCCATTTTAAACACAGGATTGGCGATTGTAATTTGAGGAGTCTCAACTCCGCCGTAAAGCGCGTCGAGTTTGTTCTTTAGAGCGTCAAGGTTTGTTCCGACGTAATTTCCAATGTGGTCAATCATAACGCCGCGGCTTACAACCAAAGTGATTCTTCGCCCAGCCTTTACGATGCTTCCGGCTCGGGGCTTTTGCGAAAGAACTTGTCCCGCCTGGCCCGGCAAGTCGCTGTAGCGCAACTGCAATTTTGGATAAAGCTCTTTTTCCTGCATTTCAAGCAAGGCGCGCGTCAAACTTTTTCCTGTAACGTCAGGCACCAAAACTTGCTCATAGCCCTTGTTGGCAAAAAAGAAAACTGCAAGCGCGACAATCACCATCAACACAAAAGCCGCGATCGTATAAGCCGCAAAAGCGGGCGAACTTTTTTGCAAATCCGCTTCCATTTCGTTCAAAGAAATTCCAGCGTTCTTAATTTTATTCTTTACGTCCATATTTTCGCTCCGTAAGACTTTAGTAATTTTAACAGAAATGGGTATTTTTTTCAATGGGAAAAATGGGGCGTTATTTTTCCCTATCCAACCATAAAAATGCTAGAATTTTCCGTAATGCTTTTCCAAAGATTCACGCGAAAAATATTTTTGAACAATAGGTTTTTTATCCCACACAAAACGAATCAGCTCTTTCTTTTTTTCAACACTTTCAATTGTTTTATCATATAGGGGAGAAAGGTTTCCATATAGCCAGGAATTTTTTTCAGGATTAAAAGTTTCCTTAAAATATTCAAGCCAAGCATATTGATATAAATTCTCCAATGTAACTTTAATCCCGTTAGAGCATCTTCCGTCCAAAAAGGTCGCGTTGCGCCTAAGAGCGTTTATGTCTCTCAAAGTGTAAAATTGCAAACCATCATAAGAACCGCTGTCTTTGTCTGGATATTTTTGAATTATGCCGTCTATGGTTTGAAAATCTCCAAGCCTGAATTTTTCGTTTGAATCAAGTATTTTAAATTCAAAGTTCTTTATGCACTCAAAATCCATTCCACTTGAATCCCGCTCGTAGCATGCCGCCACAACAGGAAATTCCCCACTGCCTTTTTTTATGTTTTCAAACAAAGAACTGGGAAAAACACAAGCCTCTTGCAACTTATAATTTTTTTTGAATGAGCCCAAGGAATTGAAATTAGCTTTTTTTATCAAATAAGCCAATGGATGCAAAACGCAAACAAGCTTGGCCTCAATTTTGTCATACATTTTAAAAAAGGAGATTCCTAAATCACGCGCGTGAACATCCGCGTCACAATCGATTTTTCCTTTGCGACCTTTTTGATAAACACTTGTAGTATCATTATAAGGTGGATTTCCAATAGCGATGATTTCCTGATTTTTGCTGCAATATTTTTCGCGCGAAATGTTCAACAAGGAATTTTCGCAAATTGTTTGCGCGCATGAAAAAGATTTTTTCAATTCATCGAGAGCTGTTTGGTCAATGTCAGTCGCTATAATTTTATTTTTGATCTTTAAGAATTCTTTTTCAAAAGCACCGTACCCCGCGCCAAAATCCACAATAACGTCTTTATCAGAAATTCGATTTTTCACTAAATCAAAAACTATTTTTACAAGATGCTCCGGAGTGAAAAAACTTCCCTGTTTTATGGTCTGTTCTTTTGTCAAGTGAATGTTTTTTGATAATGACATATTCCTATCACCATAAACAATACTAGTATATTTTCTGAAAAAGGTCTATAATACAAATCATGGATGAAATCAAAATTGAAAAAACAAAATCAGGCTTTCGCTTGGCAATACCATTAAAAAGCCAAGGCAAATTCCGCTGTAAAAACAGAAAAAAATCCACCGAATATGGAATCGGATTCGCGCCAAGAACGGAAGCTTTGACAACAAACTCTTACGTGGAATGGCAAATAGGATATGACGCTAAAGTCGATGACGTTAAAAGCGGAAAAAAAGAAACCTCCCTCACAAAACAAACTTTCATTGGAGCGAATGGATTTGAAAAATACTTATATGAACTTTCGGAAATAATTTGGAATCTATCAAAAGCTAAAATGATTGAAAAAAAACAAATCAAAGAATTAATTTCAGAAATAAATTCTTTCTCGTTTTTTCTGCAAGAAAACTTCCAAATACAAATGAACCAAAAAGGAACAGAAACAATCAACGGAATGAAAAGCGTTCGCTCTGAAATTTCGCTTCCGACATTCACATTTGACGCTGATGAAAAAGACGAATTTTTCACAGAGATTTCAATACAAAAGCAGCAATACGCTACTGGTGTTCAGCCGATGCTATACGTAATAATGCCAGCTCAATCCTTTGACAATGCAAACGATATAATCGGAAAAACATCAAGCCAAACACCGTTCGGATATTACACAATATCAACAAAAGAAAGGGCGGCGAGATTCTTAAAGGTGATTTTATATTTCGGCCTCTGTTCAGAAAGGCACAAGCATGACGTTTTGGAAATTTTAAAGATTATCCAGAACTACGCCTTTTGATTTTTTCTTACGCCAATCTTGTTCCCACAAAATCCCTGGCGCCGTTCATAAAATCCTTGTAGCCCATGGCCTTTTTTTGCTGGCGCTGGAGTTCTGTGACGCACAAAAAGCCTTGGCCGCACTTAATTAGGATGCCGCGCTTTTTGTCAAAAGCCACGACAGTTCCGGGAAGGGTTGGCTGTCCAGAAGGCGCCGCCTCTCCGTTTTGCAAATCGTTCTCGTCCAAAGCTGTCGCCTTCAATATTTTTAATGTTTCTCCGCTCTCACTTCCGATTCTTGTCCAGGAGCCAGGCTCGCTTGTGTAGGCTCGGATTGCGGCGGCGATTTTTTTCGCGTCGTCATTCCAATTTATCAAAGCGTCTTCTTTGCTTATCGTCTTTGTGTATGAAGGCTCGCCTTCTTGCGCG
>JAILDQ010000208.1 GCA_024689365.1 Treponema sp.
GCGTCGCCAGAAATTCGCGAACGAAGATTAAACTCAATAACGTCGTTCAAAGGTTCAGCCAGCGAACTTCACGAAAAATCAAAGACCTCCAGCATAAAGCCCGCGCCGTCGTGTTACGGCCAGTGCAGCGACTGTCAGGAATTTTGCGCCAACACGCTTTTGACTTTCATTCAAGACGCGGCTGTTGTATGTCATTCTCCTATCGGTTGTTATTCAATACAAGCGGTCCGAGACAACGGCGGCCACGCCTGCGCGAGGGACAGAAAGCTTCCTGACTTTAAGTGCGAGACTATTTGCACAAACATACAGGAGCGCGACACAATTTACGGCGGAGTTGAAAAACTGATTAAGGCGTGTTTGGAAGTCCATAAACGAGCCAATCCAACCGCCATTTTTATTACCACTTCTTGCGCGTCTGGAATCGTAGGCGACGACGTTGAGAGCGCCGCGGCTGAGGCGGCAGACCAACTTGGAATTCCTGTGATTCCTGTTTCATGCGAAGGCTTTAAGTCAAGGATTTGGTCAACAGGCTTTGACGCCGCCTTTCACGCAATCGCCAAGCATATTGTAAAGCCGGCCAAAGAGCGCAAGAAGGACGTTGTGAATGTCTACAACTTCCAGGGAAGCGACGTATTCACTCCGCTTTTGGCAAAGCTGGGATTAAAGACGCAATATGTTGTTCCTATGAATTCCGTTCCCCAGTTGGAAAAAATCAGCGAGGCCGCTTGCTCGGCAACAATGTGCGAAACGCTTTCGACTTATGTAATAACAGCCTTTGCTGAACACTTTGGCGTTCCGCAAGTAAAAGCCGTTCCTCCTTACGGAATCAGATGGACTGATGAATGGCTTAGAGAAGTGGCCCGCCTTACCGACAAAAGCGACATCGTTGAAAAAGTAATTGAAGAAGAACATAAAAGAATAGAAGAGCTCTTGAATTCCTTTAGGGAACGTTTTAAGGGAAAGACAATTTACATCATCGCGGGAGATTCCTTTACCCACAACTTGGCCAGCGCCTTGACGGACCTGGGCCTTAAAGTTATCGGAATCAACGCGCTTCACCACGACCAAAAGTCAGACAGCGGAAACGTTGACACATTGGGAACGCTTATACAAACGGCCGGCGACATTGAAAGCTTTACCGTTTGCACAAAGCAGCCCTACTTGATTCTCAAAGAAATTAAAAGGCTTAAGCCCGATTACCTTATCACAAGGCACGAAGGCTTGACGATTTTGGGCTACAAATTGGGAATTCCTTCAACCTTTGAAGGCGACGCAAACCTAAGCATAGGCTACGACGGCCTAATCCGCTTGGGCGAGCGCCTTTGGGAAAACCACATCACAAGAAAATTCAATCAAAACATTCAGGAACATTCAACACTTCCATACACAGATTGGTGGATGAGCCAAGAAGGAGCGACATTATGAGCACACTCATTTCACAACCAAGATTTTCTTGCGCTCTTGCAGCGCAGCAAAGCGTTCTTGCCATTCCTGGCGGCATTCCAATAATCCACGCGGGCCCAGGCTGTTCGTCAAAGCAATACATTTTTGCGGCGACACAAGCGGGCTTCCAGGGCGAAGGCTACGCCGGCGGCATTCATGTTTCGTGCACAAACTCCAGCGAAAAAGAAGTTGTCTTTGGAGGCGAAAAAAAATTATCCGCCCTTATCGAGGGAACTCTAAAAGTCATAAAGGGCGACCTTTACGTTGCGATGTCTGGCTGCACGGCCGGCATCATCGGAGACAACGCAAGCGAAGTCGCTGACTCCTTTGCCCAAAAAGGAAAGCCGGTTGTAGGCGTTGACTGCGCCGGCTTTAGAGGAAACTCTTACTTTGGACATGAAGTCGTGGTGAACGGAATCATCGACCAATACGTTGATTCCTTCTACCAAGAGGAAGGTCCTAAAGTACAAAAAGGCCTTGTCAATGTCTTTGCTTCCGTCCCATACCAAGACGTTTATTGGCGCGGAGACTTGGAGCAAATAAAAGCGCTCTTGGAAAAGCTGGGTCTTAAAGTGAACATACTTTTTGGCTATTCAAGCGCCGGCGTCTCTGAATGGAAAGACATTCCCAACGCCCAAGCCAACATTCTTGTAGGTCCTTGGTGCGGCAAAAAAATCGTTGAGCGCCTTAAATCAAAATACGGAACGCCTTACTTACAGTTCCCTTACTTGCCTGTTGGCGGCAAAGCAACATCGGCCTTCCTTAGGGCCGTCGCCCAAGGCCTTGGCTTGGACTCAAAGCTTGTTGAGGGCGTAATAAAAATTGAAGAGGACCGCTTTTACAACTACTTGGTTTCTTTCGCGGACTTTATCGCAGAATACAAGGGAGCGGTCCCCTACGAACTGTACGTTGCGGGCGACGGCCTCTACTCGCTTGGCGTCGCTGACTTTCTTTCAAACGAACTGGGCTACATTCCCAAAGGCGTTTACATCAACGACGATCCGCCCAAAACGTCCGAAAACGGCATAAAGGAAGCGTTCAAGCAAATCCTTTCGGAATATGAAGAGGCCTTAAAATTCCAGGCCGACGGAGAATTGATTGTAAAGGACATTGACCAAAAAATCGGAAACTCCAAAAAGGCCTTGATTCTTGGCTCTTACTGGGAAAACCAGCTTGCAAAAAAAAAGAATGAATTTTTTGTAAGCCTTAGCATGCCGGTTATAACAGATGTCGTCACAAACGGCTCCTACGCGGGATATTCCGGAGGCCTTTATTTGTTGGAAAAAATTTACGCCAACACCTTTAGGCAGGCCAGGTCTGCGCAAAACAACAGCGGAAACTAAAAGATGCATTTTAACATAGAACGATTCTTTTATTACATTCCTAAACTTCTCCCATACCTTAAGGCTACCTTTACCTATGTGGCCGTCGCTCTTGGCATAAGCTTAATTTTGGGAGCGGTATTGACGGAGTTTAAATTGGGTAAAAACAAGGCGCTTAAAAATTTTGGAATCGCCTACACGGCTACATTTAGGTCGGTGCCACCGGTAGTCCTTTTGTTTTTGGTTTACTACGGCTTGCCAAACATCGTTCACGTAAATCCGCAAAACAGAATGTTCTATGTTTGCGTGACGCTCACGCTTCTTTGTTCCGCCTCCATTTCTGAAATAATGCGCGGCGCCTATCAATCCGTTCCGAGAGGGCAATATGAGGCAGGAGAAAGCGTGGGTCTTACAAACCTTCAAATTGTAAGGCGAATCATGCTGCCGCAGGCCTTTTACTTCGCGCTTCCAAATCTTTCGTCAATAATCATCGGCCTTTTAAAAGACGGAAGCTTGGCCTTTACAATCGGCCTTGTAGATATTTTTGGAAAAGCGAACTTACTGAACAACACGACATTCAGCAAATACATTTTGGAAATCTACACCGCGCTGACTTTAATTTATTGGTTCATCGCATTTATCATAGAAAAAATTTCGGCCTTGCTTGATTCAATCCTGTCGCAGGAAAAAAACAAAAAAGAGCGAAGCAAAGGAGGCGCCAAATGAATTTTGACTGGAAATTCGCGCGACAAACAATCGTCATAGCTCTCAAAGGCCTCCCCGTGACATTGGAAATTGTATTGATTATTTTTTCGCTTTCGTTTTTTTTTGGATTTCTTCTTGCAGTGGGAAGGCAAGAAAAAAAATCCGCGCTGGCAAAAATTTTGTCTGTTTATGTAAGCTTTGTTCGCGGAACGCCGTTCATGGTTCAAACTTATCTTTTTTTCATCGCGATTCCTACGGCAATCCAAAAATACTTTTTTGACAACAACATTAACTTTAATGTCAATGCAATCGGAGGCTTTTGGTACGCCTACGCGCTTTTGTTTTTTTATTTTACCGCTTTGATGTCCGAAATGTTCAGGGCTGGAATCAACGCGGTGAGCAAGGGCCAGCTGGAGGCCGCTTATTCAATTGGCCTTACAAAAGCTCAAGCCTACTGCAGAATCATTTTTCCGCAAGTGGTGGAACATTGTTTGCCGGTTCTTTGCACATACGCCACCGGCATCGTCAAGATGAGCTCGCTGGCCTTTGTCTTTGGAGTTCCGGAAATAACGGCGCTGGCCAAAACCAACGCGTCGCGCAATCTTGGATATGTAGAAGCGTATTTTGTAATCGCGTTTTTTTACATTACGCTGAACATTGGAATTGAATGGGCGTTCAAATATTTTGAGAAGCGCAAAGAAAAGAAATTGGCGGCCATTCATAAAAAAAATTTTGAGGAATGATTTTAAAGGGAGGCCAAAATGTTAAAAGTGACCAATCTTCACAAAGCGTTTAAAAACAACAAAATTCTCAAAGGCGTAAACCTTGAAGTGAAAAAGGGAGATGTCGTTGTCATCATCGGTCCGTCTGGCTCAGGCAAAACAACTTTTTTACGTTGCCTTGATTTTATGGAAACCGCTGACGAAGGAGAGATGGAATTTGACGGAATAAAAACTTCTCTTTCAAACGCGCGAAAAAAAACGATTTTGGAAATAAGGCGAAAAACTGGATTTGTTTTTCAAAACTTCAACTTATTCAACAATAAGACCGCTCTTGAAAACATAATGGAAGGCTTGACTGTAGCCCGAAAGATTCCAAAAGACAAGGCAAAAGAAATCGCTCTAAACGCGCTGGAAAAAGTCGGTCTCCTGGACCGAAAGGATTTTTATCCATCGCAACTTTCCGGCGGCCAGCAACAACGTGTCGGAATAGCCCGCGCTGTTGTGACAAATCCGGACGTTGTTTTTTTGGACGAACCGACAAGCGCCCTTGATCCAGAATTGGTTGGCGAAGTTCTTTCTGTAATCAAAGAATTGGCCAAAGAAGGAATCACAATGATTATTGTAACCCACGAAATGTCATTTGCCGAAGAAGTCGCGTCGCAAGTGATTTTCATGGACGGCGGGCAAGTTGTGGAAAAAGGTTCTGCGAAGGAAATTTTCAACAACCCAAAAGAAGAACGGACAAGACAATTCTTGCAAAGAACTCTTAAACGGATTGAATACACGATATAAAAACAGGAGGCTTTATGGCGTTGAAATTGGAAAGCAAGTGCGTTCATCTAGAAGAAGATGAATTAGCGGACTGTAATGCGTCAAATCAAAAAAAACTTCTTCATTACGGAGCGGTAAGTTTTCCGATATATCAATCGGCCACTTTCACGCATCCAGCGGTTGGTCAAAGCGGCGGCTTTGATTACAGCCGTTTGCAAAATCCCACAAGGGAACATGTTGAAAAAATCGTATGCCAACTGGAAGGCGGAACAGACGCCCTTGCCCTTTCAAGCGGAATGGCAGCCATAAGCCTTTTGATGGAAATCTTTTCTCCGGGAGACCAAATAATTGTTGACGCGGATTTATACGGAGGTTCAATTAGACTTTTTGAAAACGTTTCTAAAAAAAACGGCTTGCTTGTAAAACGCGCGGACATCGCATCATTAAATCAAGAAGAGCTTCTACAAATAATCGGGCCTCAAACAAAAGCGATTTACATCGAAACTCCAACAAATCCAATGATGAACATTACAGACATCGCCGCCGTCGCCAAAATAACTCGCCAAAAGAAAATTCTTTTAATCGTTGACAACACTTTCATGTCGCCGTATTTTCAAAATCCCCTTGCGCTAGGAGCCGATATTGTTGTTCATTCCGGAACAAAATATTTGAGCGGACATAACGACACTCTCGCCGGCTTTGTTGTCACCAAACGCGCTGACATTCAAGAAAAGCTGCGCTTCTTAATAAAGACAACTGGAGCGGGTTTGTCTCCCTTTGACAGCTGGCTTACAATCAGGGGAATAAAAACTTTGTCGCTCAGAATGGAACGCGCTCAAGAAAACGCAAAAAAAATCGCGGCGTGGTTAAAAGAACAAAAGTGTGTGGAACGCGTCATTTACCCCGGACTTCCCGAACACCCAGGACACAAAATCCAAAAAAAGCAAGCCCGAGGTTTTGGCGCGATGGTCACCTTTAATTTGAAAAATCCTCAAGCGGCAAAGTCCTTGTTGAGCCGAGTCAAATTGATTCAATTCGCGGAAAGCCTCGGCGGAGTTGAAAGCCTTATAACGTATCCAGTAACGCAAACCCACGCTGACGTTCCTGAAGCAATACGTTTGGCAAACGGAATAAGCGAAAAAACTTTGCGCCTTTCAACAGGGATAGAAAACGCTGACGACTTGATTGAAGACTTAAGACAAGCAATGGAGGACTTATGAAATATGATTTTGACAAGAACATAAACAGAAAAAACACTTTTGCCATTAAGCTCGATTTATCCAAAGACAGGGGAAAGCCTGAAGACGCGATTCCCCTTTGGGTGGCCGACATGGATTTTCCGACCGCTCCTTGCGTTCTAAAGGCGCTTGAAAAAAGAGTGACCCACGGAATCTTTGGCTACAGCCGGCCGGACAAAAGATATTATGACGCGATAAAAAAATGGTTCATAAAACGACATGATTTTAAAATCAAAGATGAATGGATTATCAACACGCCGGGAGTTGTCTTTGCAATCGCAAGCGCCATAAAGGCTTTTACAAAAGAAGGCGATGGAGTTTTGATTCAAAAGCCGGTTTATTATCCCTTCTTTAATATAATAAAAAGACTTGGCCGAAAAGTCGTAAACAATCCGCTTGTTCTAAAAGACGGACTTTATCACATAGACTTTCAAGACTTTGAAAAAAAAATCGTTGCGGAAAAAGTGAAAATATTCATCTTGTGTTCGCCGCACAATCCCGGCGGCCGCGTTTGGACAAAAGAAGAGCTTTTGCGTCTTGAAGAAATTCTTTTAAAGCATCACGTTTTTTTAGTGAGCGATGAAATTCATTCCGACATAGTTTTTCAAAACAACAAGCACACAATCTGGACGAGCCTTTCAGAAAAGGCGGCCCAAAATTCCATCACTTGTCTTTCGCCAAGCAAAACCTTCAATTTGGCTGGATTGCAATTTTCAAATATAATCATTCCAAATCCAAAAATCCGCGCGGCTTTTAAAATTGAATGCGACAAAACAGGCTATGACGAACCAAACCTTATGGGCATCACGGCGGCGACAGCGGCATATGAAAACGGCGAAGAATGGTTTGAGCAAGCCAAGGCCTATATTTGGGAGAACATTCAATTTGCAAAAAATTTTTTAGAAAAGAATTGCCCAAAAATCAAAGCGCTTGTTCCGCAAGGAACTTACCTTTTATGGCTGGACTTTTCCTCTTTTACAGAATTGAGCGACAAAGAAATCTCAGACCGAATTCTTAACAAGGCAAAAGTTTGGCTTGACGAAGGAAAGATTTTTGGCGCGGAAGGAAAGAAATTTCAGCGAATAAATTGCGCCACCCAAAGAAGCAAGTTGAAAAAAGCCTTGCAAAGAATTTGCGAGGCTTTTAAAGATTAATTCTTTCAGGCCCAAAAGACGCGGCGTCTTTTCTCATTGAATAAACGCA
>JAILDQ010000210.1 GCA_024689365.1 Treponema sp.
GTCACAAGGTATTCAACGGTAACGCCAAGCGCGTCCGCGATTTTGACGGCGACATCGGCCGGGGGAATCGAGCCGCGCGCGCCGAGATAGCCTTCCAATGTCCGCGACGAAATGCCTGAAAGCCGTGAAAGTTCCTTAACCTTTATATCCTGAAAATCCAGTTCCGCCCGCAATGTTTTTTTGAAAATTGTATCCATTTGTTACAAAATACTTCATTTTGCGTGGTTTTAAATCTTCTTGACTACATATCGCGTAAGGTTTATAATTTTACACGCTGATTGTAGTGTGACTCTCTGCGAATTGCCACAATTGGCGGAAAGAAATGTCGGCGGACGATAAGCGCGGAGGTATTTATGAAAAAGATTTTTGCGGCGTTATGTTTGATGTTGACGGTTGTGTGTTCAAGTTGGGCGGCGAAAAAAGAAAAGAAACTAAAAACTGCCGAGATGGAAGCCAAAGAGTTTTCTTTGGAAACTGCGTGTCAAAAAAAATGGGATTTGGTCACCTTGCGAAACGTAATGTTTATTACATCGGGTGAAATAGAAGGAGACCAATTATATTATGTTAAGATAGGGGCGCAAGATCCAAGTTTCAGCGGCTTCTGTGTGCTTTGGGACATTCCTGTTTGGAAGATTGACATAAAAGAGATTCGAGGAATGAAATCAACGGAAGAAGCTGAGAAAAGAATGGATGAGTTGATTGAGGCGTCAAAGCCTGCCTATTTTAGAGACAATCCCGATGATTGGGCTAGGTTGACGGTAAAAAATCCTGTTTACACTGTTCAGATAAAAATAAACAAAATAGTTATCCTTGGTTATCGGAAGTATGATGTGGATGTCGAAATTGTGAAAGTAGAAGGCGGCCCTTCTCTTGAAGAAATAAAAGCAAAGGAAGAAGCCGAAGCCAAAAAAAAGGCGGAACAAGAAGCCGCTTATAAAAAGCAGCAAGAAGAAGAGCGCGCCGCAAAAGACGAGAAGGCCAAGAAATATGTGAAGGGCTACATCTATCATGGCGCGGAAGAGGAAGCCGCTAACGCCAAGCTTTTCGCAAACGGCGCGTTGGAAAGCGGTCATGCGTATTTAGTTTCAGGCTTTGTCATTTCGGATTATTCCAACGATTGGGGAAGCGTTATTTTGTCTTTCTTTAGGTCGGAAGATTATATTAATGTAAAATACATTGACCAAAAAACAAAAGGCGAGGTTGTGGGCGCGTCGAAAACCGCTTTTGGTAACTTCCCTGTAACTATCGTGGTCGCTGGCGGAAACGACATAACTCACACGCCGGTCATTTTGGGCTTGGTGAAATAATTTGGAGGCTGCTATGACTTTGGAAGATTGCATTGACGAAATCATTCGGGAAAATTTTAAAAAAGGCGACCGCTTTGACTCTCATATTATCATAGACAAAATGCAAAAAAAAGCTAAATATCACAAGGTTTATCATGATAATTTTTCTCCGAATTGTACCGCGAACCAATATCATGGTATCATCGCTAAGAAAATCGGAGAGAACGTTCGAGTGAAAAAAGACGGCGCCGATTCGAAGATAAAAACTGATACGATTTTTGGAGAGGCTCGCGAAAATCAAGTCTGGCAAGTGAAGTAGTTTTTTCGCAAGAATTATTGCCGTTCACCGCTCCGCGCAAAATCGTGGGGCGTTTTTTTGTCTCTATTACCGCTCATGAAAATCGCTTAAAAATTTCTATTTCGCAAAAATGAATTTATTTCAATTTTGCGAAATAGAAATTTTGCGTGAGGGATAGTAGCGGCACGGAGTGTTTACAGCCCGGCGCGCCGGGCTGTAAATGGAGCGATAGCGGAACCGCGAATAGCCCGGCCCCGCGCAAGCGGGGGCACGCCCGCATACCTCCACAATAATCCGTGTTCGTTGGGTGTTTCATTCCGCTTGCAACATAGAAACAAAAACGCTACAATATGTATACATTTTGTATACATTATATCGAGGGAACTTATGGTAATTCTTACATTGAACTGCGGATCGTCTTCCGCTAAGTATCAGGTTTACGACTGGGACAACAAAGAAGTTATGGCCAACGGAGTGGTCGAGCGCATCGGAATCGAGGGCAGCTGCATCACCCACAAGGCCAAGGGAAAGAAGACCGAAATCGAAAGCCCTTGCCCGACTCACAAGGAAGCGATTGAGCTCATCATCAAAGAAATCACAGACCCTGAAGTTGGCGTAATCAAGTCAATGGAAGAAATTGGAGCGGTGGGCCACCGCGTTTTGCACGGAGGCGAAAAGTTCACAAAGTCTGTTCTTATCACTCCCGAAGTTTTGGACGGCTTCCGCGAAGTTGTCGACTTGGGCCCCTTGCACATGCCCGCCAACATCATGGGTATCGAGGCCGCGCAAAAGGTCATGCCCAACGTTCCGCACTCTGCGATTATGGACACAGCCTGGCACCAGACGATGCCCGAAGAAACTTTCCAGTACGCGATTCCCCGCGAATGGTATGAAAAATACGCCGCGCGCCGCTACGGCTTTCACGGAACCAGCTTTTTGTACACAGCCAAGCGCGCCGCCGTTCTTTTGGGAAAGGACCCCAAGGACACAAACCTCATCATTTGCCACATTGGAAACGGCTCTTCTATGTGCGCTGTCAAGAACGGCGTTTGCTACGACACAACAATGGGAATCACTCCGCTTGAGGGCCTTGTGATGGGAACTCGTTCAGGCGACCTTGACCCCGCGCTTCCTTTTTACATCATGCGAAAGACCGGCATGAGCGCCGACGAAATGGACAAGGCGCTCAACAAAAAGTGCGGCTGCCTTGGAATCACGGGAAAGTATTCCGACCGCCGCGACATCGAAATCGACGCCGCCAAGGGCGACAAGCTTTGCCAGCTTAGCATCGAGATGGAAGCCTTGCGCATCAAAAAATACATCGGAGCCTTTATGGCCGAGCTTGGACACGTTGACGCCATCGTTTGGACAGCCGGCGTAGGCGAGCGCGGACCAATCACAAGAATGAAGGCTTGCTCAGGTTTGGAAAACTACGGAATCAAAATCGACGCCCAGCGAAACGATTGG
>JAILDQ010000237.1 GCA_024689365.1 Treponema sp.
CGAGAACGCCCGCTCCATCTACACCCACTATCAGCTTTTCTCAGAGAGCGGAGAATGCGTCGCGGAAAAAGTCTTCTGCTCAGAAAGCAAGAACTCCATTCTTTCCGCTTTGACGCAAGAAAAAGAAATTCAAAAAATCGCAAAAGACTTGAAAAAGTATTTTTTGGCTGGCAGCAAAGATGACGCGTAAAAAACATTTTTCCATGATTATCCTCAGTCTTTGTTTTTTTGCAAACGCAGAGATATTTCTAACGTCAGCCGAGGACGCTGTAAAAATAGCAGAAGCAAACGATTTGGAAGGAAAGCTTAATCTTCAAAGGGCACTAGAAGAAGTTCGTCATTCAAAAAAAAACATTGGCATTTTCTTGCCTGAACTGGATTTTAGTTTTATGGATTCTGCTTACGCTCATATAAATAAAGGCGAATACAAACAAAAATCAATTGAAGCGGGAATAACACAAAAGATTTTCAATGGAGGCAAGAGCGCGATTGAATATAAAATGAACAAAGAAAAGAGCCTCTATAATTTTTGGGAAGCAAAAAAGAATTATGAAAACAAGAAAAACTCAATTGTCAAAGCTTATTTTGACGCTTTGCTTTCAAAATTAAAAGTTTTTGTTTTTGAGGAAGCGGCCGACAACGCTTTGGAAGCCATAAATATTTGTGAAATTCAAAATGAGGAGGGATTGATTTCTAAAGCTGATTATTTAGAAAGCCAAATACGTTTTAGAAAAATTCTTGCAAAAGAAAAAAGCGCTCAAAATGAATGCGCGGATTATAATAGAGCTTTGCGCATTTTAATGAACCTTGATAAAAATGAGGAGATTGTTTTCATTGAAGCATTTCTTCCTGAAAAATTTGAAAAAGAAGAATTTAAAAGCAAGGACTTAAAAGATTCAATATTGAAAATCACTGACACCGCTTTAAAAAACAATTTGGACTTAAAAAAAGCCCGGGCTCAAAGCGAATGGATTTCCAAGCAAAGGTCTTTGCTAAAGAGAGCGTTTTTTCCGAGTGTGTCAGCAAGGGCTGGCATATCATTTAGCGGCAGGAACTATCCTCTAGGCTCTCCTGAATATTCTTTAAAATTGATTTTATCTTTTGACGACAATCCATGGTTTTCCATAACTGCGTCTAAAAACTCGGATTTTGAAAAAGACGGCCTGCATTCAATTTCTGACGCAATATCAGGAAAAGCTAAATATGACGCCAGCGTCATTAGCAAATTAAAAATAAGTAAAATTGACTTGGAAAAAAGCATGATTCAAACTGAAAAAACAAAACAGGCTGTTGAAAGTCAAATAATCCAACTAATACAAAACATTGAAAACTTAGAAGAAGAAGCGATTATAAATTATGAAAGCGTGAAATTAAAAGAAAAAAAAGTGAACCTATCCAAAATACAACACGAGGAAGGCGTAATCACAAAAAGCGCCTATTTGGAAGACCTTAACGAATTTGCATCCGAAAAGATAAATTATCTTGAAAACAAAATCAAAAGAAAATTGGCATTAATGGAACTTGAAGCTCTGTCATCAGTGAGTTTTGAGTGATTCAAAAAAAAGGAATTAAACGATGGCCTTAAAAATAAAGAATTTAGTTTTTCTCGCATTTGCGTTTCTTTTTATATCCTGCTCAGAAAAAAAGGAAAATGAAAAAGAACCGGTTCTTGTGCAAACTATAAAAGCCAGTCTTGTTGAAAAAAAAGACAGTTTGGAAAGTTACGGAATGATTGTTTACAAAAGAAAAAACGAAGTCACCTCATTGGTTGACGGAAATATTGTTGAACTATATGTTCAAGAAGGAAGCGAAGTAGAAAAAGGAATGCCCTTGTTAAAAATGAAAAATGTTCAATATGAAATAAAAAAAACGGAATGCCAAAACATCTTGAACAGCGCAAGAACAAGAGTTAAGGCGGCCCAAAATAATTTATTCGAAAATGAAAAAACTCTAAGAGGAAAACTTATGGAAATAGAAAACCTTAAGACAAAATTGAATTTAAAGCAAGCGGAAACAAATCTAAAAGAAAAGCAATTTGAGAAAAACGAAAAATTATTTATTGCCGGTGGAATCTCAGAAAATGAACGTGAGATAATGATGCTGGATTTAGAAGCGGCAAAAAAAGAAATTAAAATTTTAGAAAATGAAATTGACATTCAAGAATTAGGACTAAAAGATTCGGACCTTGAAGCCGCAGGAATTACAGCAAGCAAATCCAAAGAGGAATCTCTTGAACAAATCATTGACTTGAATCTTAGAAGCGCTCGCATTCAAATTGAGCTTGCAAAAACAGAAGAAGAAAACGCCATTCAAAATTTAAAGTCAATTGAATCATTAATTCAAAATTTGACAATATACAGTCCTATATCCGGAATTATTGGTCAATTGAATTATGAGAGCGGAGAAAGAGTCACTGAAAATCAAAAAATTCTAACTGTAATTGAAATGGACGAACCATACGCTGAAATTTTATTGCAAGAAAAAGAAAGTCAAAAAATTCAAATTGGCTCCCCTGCTCTAGTAACAATAAATTCCTTGGGGATTGAACAAAAAAGTTTTATTTCATTCATAAGCCCTCTTGCTGATTACGAAAGCGGAAATTTTAAAGTCAAAATTCCTCTGAAAAACATTGACAAGAAAATTAGATTAGGCATGTTCGCGCAATGTTCAATAAAGACAAACGACAAAGAAAGATTCTTTGAACTTCCAAAAGAAGCCGCGTCAAAGATTCAAGGGGACAAAGCAAGTTTTTTTTGCGTCAAAAACGGATATCTTGTTGAAAAAACTTGTCCTATTGAATCAGAAAATGAAAATTGGATTTTTATAAAAAAAGGAATTGAGGAAGGAGAAACAATTGTTTCTAAAAATACAACAGCTTTAAGAGAGGGTCTGTATGTCAAATGTATTTAAAGCTATCATAATCTTACACATCATGATTAAAATTTGTTCTTGTTCGCTAGTTACATTTGATGAACCAAGCGCGAGTGTTTCAATCGGAGAAAATCAAATTTTTTACAACAACGAATGCGTCGCATTCTCTTTTTCAGAAGAAATTAATAAAACCATTGTTGAAAACCTAATCATTTTAAAAGAGGAAAACGCGACCGCTGACATAGATTTTTTTTGGCTTGGCAACACTTGTTTTGTCAAATCAAAAGGCGGATTTAAAAAAGGCTGCAAATATTCCATTTCACTAAAAGGCTCTTTGCTTGCAAATGAAGGAAACGCATTTCAATTGGATATTTATCGAGAATTCATATTTGGAAACGAAGAAGATATTTTTGAAATTGTAAAAACCGAAGAGCCAAAAACAAATGACAAAATAAATAACGCGCTGCGCTTTTCTTTTAACAAGCCTGTAAGCGCGGCTTCATTTGACAGGGCATTCTCAATAAGTCCAAACCAAGATTTATCCATAGAATATTCTGATGACAAACGCTTAGTTACGATAAAAGCAAAAGACAACTGGAGAGCGAATGTTTTTTATTCATGGACTTTAAACGACTTATTAAACGTCGATGGCGCAAAGGCAAGAAAAAACTATTCCGGCGTTTTTATGGCGCGTCAAAAAACTCAAGAGATAAAAATACAAACGGCATGTCCTTTTTGCAATAATGTATTTTATACTGAAAAAAAATTGAATGAGCTTTGGGAAAGCGACTCGATTGGAATCATTTTTGATTGCGAAATGAATTTTGAAAGCGTTAGAAAAGGCGTCTATTTTGAACCAGCAATTGAAGGCTCTTGGGAAAAAATTGACCAAAACAGTTTTGTTTTTACCCCATACGAAAATTATGAAATAAATAAAAAATACACAATGACTGTCAGCAAAAACGTTGAAGATTCATTTGGAATAAAATTGCATGAAGATAAAAATTATTTCTTTCAAATTCAAAATCAATTCATTGAACTGGAAGCGTTTTGCGAAGGACAAAAACTTGCAAAAGACGGGCTCAATCTTATTGAGATTCAAGAAGAGATTCCTTTCTTCTTAGAGTTAAGGTTTTCAAAAGTTTTGGCGCAAAAATCCATCGAAAACTTGAGCAAAGCCATTTATATCGATAATTTTTTCCCTGAAAATATTTCTCCGCCTATTATAACATCAATAACACCAAGCAAAGCAAACCCATCTCAAATTAAAATTGAATGTCGTTATTTTGATTTGCCCTTGGGAACTGATGAGTTCATATATAAAATAAAAATTAAAGGCGGAGCGAATTTTATTTACGACAATAACAATGAATGCTTAAAGGAGGATGAATGCTATTTAATTTCATTAAAAAAATCTTTATAGTTTGCCCGGCGCTTGTTTTCATGTCTTGTTCTGAATTGCTATTTAAGGATTTTAATGTGGATTCTTCATTTTTATTAAATGGAAATGCATATGCAAATTTTTCAGCCGAAATAGATCCTGCAAGCGCAAGACAGTTTTTCTTATTTTCAAAGAACGACACTCCCATTGAAGGAAATCTTATCGCTGTTGGCAATCAAATAATTTTTACGCCGATTGAAGAAATTACAGAAAATAATTCTTACAAAATTCAAGTTTTTGCAGGAACAAAAGACATAATGGGAAATACCTTGCAATTTGATTATTGCAATGAAATCTTATTAAAAAA
Source organism: Treponema sp. (assembly GCA_024689365.1). Classification (GTDB taxonomy): domain Bacteria; phylum Spirochaetota; class Spirochaetia; order Treponematales; family Treponemataceae; genus Treponema_D. Next base: position 4,620 of record JAILDQ010000237.1, read on the forward strand.
AGATTTTACTTGTCCCTTCGTAAAGTCTATAAATTTTTATGACAATTCATTAAACATTGTTTTTAATAAAAAAATAGACAAAAAATCTTTTAATGATAATTTCTCAATAATCCCCCAAAAAGATTTTGTTTGTATTTGGAATGAAAAGGAAAACGCAGTGTCACTTTCCTTTCATGAAAAGAACATGCATAACAAAAATTTTTCGATAAAAATTCAAAAAGGATTAAGGGATTGTTCTTTTAATGAAATGGAAAATGATTTTTTATGGGATTGGCGCATGAGGGAAAAAGCAAGCGCTACGCAAATAGAATTCTTAGGCAAAAAATGCGGAGACAATACTTTTAGTGTAATTGAGAATATCTTTGCAAACGCGGATTTGGCAGAAGGAATTCAAATTAGATTTAACAATCAAATTAATTCAGACACACTGTTAAGCTGTCTGGAATGCGAACCAGAAATCCCTTTCAAAATTGAACCCGAACTATCAACGGAAGGAAAATATTGTAAATCAGCAACAATAATTTTCATGTCTTATCCAAAATGGAATAAGGATTTTAATTTGATTGCAAGGCCAGGCATTCAGGACATAAACGGCAACAATATCTCTGAAAAAAGCATAATTGTTAAAAATAACAGTGAAGCGAAAAGGCCTCCCGAAATCATCTTCATGGCCATTAAAAATCAAGCAGGATGGATTTTGGCTGATAAAAATGACAATTGGAAAAACATTAGTTTCCCCCTCACCGATTACCCAGAAGGCGTTGAAAAAAAACTTCCTGTGAGATTCATATTTTCAATAAGCGGAATGTCAAAACAAATTGACAGGCTCTCCGCAATGGAAGCATTGGACGTTCAATGCAATTCATGCGCCAGCATGCGTTTTGTTAATATAGAATCAATTTCTGAAAATGACTTTGATGAAAACGATGATTTCATAAAAAATAATTTGATTAAAGAGAAAATTTTGGAAATCAAATCCAATGACAAAAAGATAGCCATGATAAAGTGCGAAGCCAGCTTCAGGAACAGATTGCAAGATGAAAAACCTGCCTACGGAATTATAGAATTTAGAATAGGAAACGAAATAAAAGACAATCAAAAAAATTACATGGAGGAAGAAGCTCTTTTTAGCTTTAACAAGAATTAAATGAAAAAATTACTGGATTTTTCGATAAAGCATCCTATCTCTATCATTATGTATTTTACGCTTGCGTTTGTTTTAGGATTTGTCAGCATTTTTTTCATTAACACAAGTCTATTGCCGCAAACTAAAGAGCGCTGGATAATTGTAAGCGCGGATTACAAGGGAGTCAAGGCAAAGGAAATCAGAAAGCTAATTGCAATGCCTTTGGAAGAAAGTTTAAGCAGCCTTAAAGACTTAAAAAATTGCGAGTCAATTTGTAGAGATGGGTTTTGCTTGGTAAAAATTGAGCTAAAATGGAACTCCGACGCCAACCGAGCCTTGCTGGAAACAAACTCTTTAATCGATTCAGCAATGGAATCGCTGCCAGAAGATTGCTCTCGCCCATTTGTAAAAATACATAAAGATAACTCGGGAAAAATAAAGTTATTCATAATTCCAAAAGGCGATGACATTTTATCCGCTTCTGATTTTGCGCAAAATGAATTAAAAAATAAATTATTGAGCGTTGAAGAATGCGCAGAATTAGATTTTTATGGCTTGCAAAAGAAAATGATAAAAATTGTTGTTGATTATAAAAAATCCGCTTTTTATAATCTCAGTTTGGAAGACATTGCCCGTGACATGAACAATTCAAATTTTGATTACCCGGCAGGCTCTATACAGGATGGAGACAAAGAAATGATTTTTAAAAGCGAAGGGGCTTACAAAAATCGTTCTGACATTTTGAATACTTTTATAAAAACAACAAACGAAAAATTAAGGCTGAAAGACATAGCTAAAATTCATGATTCCATTCAAAAAGAAAGTTCATTTTGCTTTTATAACGGAAAACCGTGCATTGAAGCGACCTTATTATGCAAAAAAAATAAAAATCCTCTGAAATTCAGTTGTAAAATAAAAAGAATTGTAAAAAACTTGAATCTAAAAAAAACGAAACCCCAAATAATAATAAGCCAAGATAGTTCTGACGAAATCAAAAAAGTTTTGCTTAACCTTTTTGCAAGTTCAGCCGCGGGAATATTAATCTCTTTTGCATTAATTTTATTCTTTTTTAGATCAGGCAAAATCGCCTGCTTAATCGCATGCTCGATTCCCTTTTGCGTTTTATTCAGCTTTTTAGTTTTAACTTTGTTGGGAAGAAGCGCAAACATAATTTCTTTGACAGGCATAACGATATGCTTGGGAATGGTTCTTGACAACAGCATTGTAGCCATTGAAAGCGTTTTGGAGAACAATAACAAGGAAAAGAACTTTTCAGAAAACTTAAAAGCATCCATTGAAAATATTTTTTTGTCAAACAAGGCCTCTACAATTACAACAATCATAGCATTTGTCCCTATTTTTTTTATTGGAGGAATCATCGGGGAGTTATTCATTGATTTGGGAATCAGTGTGTTTGCAGGAATGCTCTTTTCTTTAATTTATTCATTTACTTTCTTGCCTGCGTCATGCGTTTTGTTTTTGGAAGAGGAGATAAAAAAAACAAAAAAAATTACATTTAAAAATCTTGAAAACAAATATTATTCAATAATAAAAAAAACGAATAAGAAAAAATTTCTATGTCCAGCTATAAGCGCTTTCTCTTTGGTCTTATGCTTTTTTATTCTAATTCCAATAAAAAAAGAATTGCAGCCTAAAGAAAAAGAAAATAATTTTTTAGTGCAAGTTTCTTTTGAACCAGGAAGCGGCTTTGATTTTTTGAAAAATCAAGGAAAAGAGATAAGCAAAAAGCTGTTAAAAATAAAGTCAATAAAAAATATTAGTTGTAAAGGAGGAATAGAAAAAAACGATTTTGAGACGCTTTCAAATCCAGCAAACTGCGAGGAAAACATCACTTTTTGCATTGAGAGCGACAAGATAAAAAAAACATTTGCTGAATGTCAAAAAATTTTTAATGCAATGAATCTAAAATACTTGCTTGAAGAAAAAAGCGATTTGATTTGCGAACGTCTTTCAATCAAAAACCATTCGCTTATCGCAAAAGACAATCCGGATGATTTGCTCACAACGGCCAAATTTTATTTTGGAACAGATTTTGCGCCTAATTATTTTAAGAATGAAAAAAAATTTGTGGCAAACAAGCATTATATGAGAAAAAACAAGCTAAGTCCTTTGGAGCTATCAAAAGCTTTGAAATATTCGTTTGACGGTTGTGAAACACTTCCCTTTTATGAAGCTGGCGACGAAATCAAAATGCAAGTTCAATACAAAGACGAAGAATTTTCCTCAGAAAACAAATTGGCATTGTTAAAAATTTTTGGTCAAGACTCTCAAATAGGAATCGAAGCTTTAGGCCATTGGGAAAATTCTTTTGAAGAAAGCCTTTTTTACAGGCACAACGGCAAGGACGCCAAAATTATTTCAGAAAAAAAAGCAAATAAGGCTTCTCAAAAAGAAAGAGACTGTATTGTTTTTTTAAGGAAAGATAATACCGCGGATTTCCTCAAAAACGCATTTTGTTTAACGGCCATATCTTTTATATTGCTTTATTGCATTTTGGGCGCGCAGACAGAATCTTTTTTAAAGCCTCTAATTTATTTTGTCGCTCTTCCGCCGGCAATTCTTGGAGCAATCATTTTTTTAACAATTTTCAGATCGTCTCTTAACATTAATTCTGCCATAGCATTGGCGGCCCTTTTAGGAATGTCAGTCAACAATTCAATCCTTTTGCATGAAGGAGGCGTTAAAAAATTTTCGTCAGCCTTAATTACAACCATTACGTCCCTCGCGGCATTAATTCCTTTTGCATTTGACCCCTTTAACATAAATCCGCAAAGCTCTTTATCGCTTGCCATCTGCGGAGGCCTCTTGTTTTCAAGCGCGGCATCTTTCATTTTAATCCCAAACATTAAGGAGCGAAAAAATGAAAGCTTTTGAGTCAAAGAAAAAAGCTTTTTTTGTCTTGGCAGCGCTCTCAATTCTCAGCGTTTATTCATTGAAAAATCTAAAAATCACATGCCAGCCCGCAAGCGCAAAAGAATATTTTTCTGTTCATATTGATTGGTTTGGAATAGACGCAGAAAAAATTGAACGAATGATAGCGATTCCCCTGGAAGAGCAAATTCATCAAATGGAAAAGCTAATTGATTTTTCAACTGCGTGTGAATATTCAAGATGCGTTGTTAACTTGACCTTTTTAAAAGGCAAGGAAAGCGCCTTTTTCGCATTGTCCGACATTCTTGAAAAGTTTAGTCACAGACTCCCCTCCGACGCTCAAAAACCCAGAATTTACGCGAACGCAAGCGACGAAAAATGGGTTATAACAGCCGCCTTTGAAGCAAAAAAACATTCGAGAAAAGACATAGAAAAAAAATTAAAAAACGCATTGCAAAACATTCCTGGCGCAAGCCAAGTAGTTTTTTTAGGCGGAGAGACAGAAGAAATTCATTTAACTTTCAACGACAAGGTTCTTTCCAGCAAAAACGAGACGCCTTGGTCCTTGGCTTCATGCCTGCAAGAAGAAAACGCAAGCGAGCTTTTTGGAAAAAACATGTCTTATTGCAATAGATGCGATTCGCTTTGGCAAATCAACAAAAATCACAAGACAGCTCCTTTTGCATTTGCAAAAATCGGTTTTAAGGAAAAAGATTCCTATGCAAGAATAAACGGAAAAGAATGCGTTTTAGCATGCGTAAAAAGCTCTTCCGGCAGCCAAAATATAAAAATATCAAAAATGGCAAAAAAGATTCTAAAAAAACAATTTCCAAACGAAAATGACTGGAAAATCACCTTTGACAATGGAAAAGAACAAGAAAGAGCCTTGCTGAAGATTTTAAATGCATTTTTCCTAAGCGTTGTCGCCTTGACTCTAACAGTATTGCTTTTTTATCGTTCAGTAAAAAACGCCCTGCTACTTTTAATTTTTACAAGCTTAGACTTGCTTTTTACGCTTGCGGCGATAAGCGTCCTAAAGATTCCATTAGACAGCGCGACAATCAGCGGGATGACCATATCCTTGGGCTTGATTTGCGACGCCGCCCTTTACATGACGGACGATTGCACGCCGTCAATCTCCGCCATGGCAATCTCAACGTTGACAAGCGTGTGCGCCTTGCTTCCCCTGTTCGCCTTGGAAACTTTTTCTCCTGGAATAAAAAATTTAAGCGTCGCAAGCGCTTTGACAATATCTTTATCCGCCATTTTAGCCATTTTCTTTTTGCCTATATTTTTCAAGAGAGAAAGAAATAACGGGAATGGTAAAATCATTCTCAGCATGTCAACTTTTATAGACAAAATGCCTAGAAATGTTATTAGAGTGTCTTATTTTTTATACATTTTAACCTTTGTTTTTATATTTTTTTCTCCTAAAAAACTAAAAACCCCTGAAGAATCACAATATTTGACCGCTCAAGTTGAATGGCCTTGTGAAAAAAGCGCTGAATCGATAGACAAGGAGTTGCAGGCTTTCATTCCAAACGCATTGCAAATAGAGGGCGTTGAATTGCTTCAAACGGAAGCGAAAAAATCTTGCGCTGAAATCAACGTAGTTCTAAAAAATCCTAGGAAAAAAAATTATGTAGCGAAGCAAATGGTGAAAGCTTCATCCTCGTTGACAGGCAGCCTGTACATCCCCCTTTGCTCTCCCAAAAATGAAATCGCGCAGTCAATTCACATTTCGGTTTTGGGAAAGGAAAACGATATTTGTCGAAGCATATGCAAGGAAGCGGCAAAAGAGCTTATGAAACATGATTATTTTTTAAAGAAAAAAAGCCAATCCATTTTTCATTTTAAGGAGGAAGAAAAAATTTTCATCGCGAAATTAGACAAAAATATTTTGGCAAAAAATAATATATCTTGTCAAGAATTGGCGTATTTTTTGCGATGGAATCTTTTTGGAGCCGTGGCTCAAAAAAAACGTTCCGAGAATTTTGTCCAAGACATTAGAATAGGAAACATAAATTGTCCTTTTGGCCGCGCGAACTTAAAAGACCTTTCAAAATTGCAAATGAAAGGAATTGCGGCCAACGCCCTTTTTTCATTGAATTCAGAAAAACGTCCTCAAAAAATTTTTAGACAAAATGGAAGCAGGGCCGCGTCTTGGACTTTGGAAATCGAGACAAAAAAATCAGTCGAAGCATTTAAAGAAGTGAAAAAGGCCTTGGGAAAGATGCAATTGCCCGAAGGATATTTTTTTTCTTTTCCCAAGGAATTAGAAGAATTAAACAAAAATTACGCTTTTATCTTGTTTGCATTTGCGCTCTCGATTTTTATTACCTATTGTTTAATCGCCGGTCAATGCGAAAGGCTTTCGGATGCATTCAAGGCGATTTTGACGATTCCTCTTTCCATTTTTTTGCCCTTGTTCATTCGCTTTGCAAGCAGAACGCCTCTAAACACTAGCGATGTCGTCGCAATGGTATTCATATCCGGCATTTGCGTCAACAACGCCCTTTACATTCTGAATGAATGGAATTTGAGAAAAAGAAAAGACGCGTTTTTGGCGGCCAAAAATCTTTTAAAAAGCCTTCTGTCTTCCACGGGAACAAGCATGGCGGCTGCCTTGCCCGTTATTTTCAACGCGGGAGGAAGCTTTGCCGGCGACCTTGCGTTTTTCACTTTTTTCGGCAGCCTGGGCTCACTTGCTTCCTCTCTTTTTATATTCCCCTTGATGCTTGAAAAAAAAGGCGCCCCGCCTGAATGCGAAGCGCCCAAAAGAAAAAGGTTTTGGAAAAGGCTTATTTGGCCTCGTCTTCCTTGTTCTGAGGAATTATCAAGTTGAGCAAGATTCCGACAACGGTTGCCAAAGCCACTCCGCCAAGGGAGAACTTGAAGTCGCCGATCATGAACTTCAAAACGCCGCCGCCGATTCCGATTACCATAATTACAGACGAAATCGTAAGGTTTCTCTTTTGCTGGTAGTCAACGCCCGCGTCAACCAAAGTTCTAAGTCCGCTTGAAGCGATAAGACCATAAAGCAAGGTGCAGATTCCGCCCAAAACCGGCGTCGGAATTGTCTGGATTATCGCCCCGAATTTTTGGCAGAATGAAAGAACGACGGCGATTACGGCCGCTCCTCCGATTACCCAAACTGAATAAACTTTGGTGATGGCCATTACGCCGATGTTTTCGCCGTAAGTCGTGTTCGGCGG
>JAILDQ010000310.1 GCA_024689365.1 Treponema sp.
AAGCAATAGGTAGAGCGAGCGGCGGTTTTTGCAAAAGCGCAAAAGACGGGCGGCGGCCGCGTCCAAAAAGTTTTGGCTTTGAAAGGCCTTGATCGCAATCATAAGGCAAAACAAAATCGCGAGCGTCCTAAAGTCAATCGCCTGGACATAAAGGCTTGGTTCAGGGCGGACAAAAATCGCCGCCGCCATAGCCAAAAGAAGCGCCGCGAACAATACCGGCTCGCGCCTTGCAAAAGAGACGAACCGCGCCAAAAGTTTTTTCATAAAGCTACACTAGCGCTTTTTGCGCTTCTTTTGCAAGCGCGGCTTGAATATTTTCGCGCCGCCCACTTGAACAAAATTTGAAAAATGCGCTATAATCATTTCCGCATGGGGTATTAGCTCATCTGGTAGAGCGATAGGTTCGCAATCTATAGGTGGTCGGTTCGAGTCCGATATACTCCACAAGACGCGGTTCCAAACGGGCCGCGTTTTTTTTGAGCCTGCGTTTTTTTCTTGCATATTCGCAAAATTCCCGCTATAATAAAAGAATACAACAAGTTTTTTGCTCCTCGCGCGAAAGGCGCTCTTTTGCTCTGGAGAAAAATATGAAAAAAGTTTTGTTGACGGCCGCGGCTCTTTTTGCGCTTGCGGTTTTTTCCGCGACGGCAGAGAATAAGAAGGGCTCTTATTCTTTTTTGGACAATTTTGCGGTTGAAGCCCATTTTGCCAATACTTATCCTCTTGGCAGCGCGGGCGATCAGTTGTTTTCCTGCGTGGGCTTTGGGCTTGGCGCGGAATTGATTCTTCCCAAAAAAATCAAACGCTTTGACATTGGCTTTTCGTTTAGGATGGAATGTCTGGGCTACGCTGCCAAAGGCGGAAGCAACTTAAAAGGCGGTTGTGACACAAGATTGTCTCCCGGTTTTTTCATGCGCCTTCCCTTTTCCGTCGGCAAATTTGATTTTGCCTTTATGCCGGAGTTTTTCTACGGAATCGCCTTTAAGAATCCCCGCTGGCGCGACTCAAGCGGCTTGCATGGCTTTTACGCTGACCAAACCATAGGCGTGTTGCCGGCGCTGCGTTTTGCCATTCCTAAAACGCCGGTGGAGCTGGATTTTGCGCCTCTTTTGATGATGAATTTGGAAAAGAGCGGGCTTGTCTTTGAGGCGGGCTTTAGGCTGGGCGCGGCGTGGCGCTTTGGCGAGATGAAGGGGAGGAAAAAATGAATAAGTTTGGAAAAAAAATCTTTTTGCCAATCTTGGCTCTTCTTTTGCTGGCGTCGTGCAGCGATTTTTTTAACGACGCAAAAAAAAGCGTTTCCGCTCCAATTGTCATTCCTCCTCCGCCGCCGTTACCGCCTAATCCGGATTTTACAATTACGGTTCCCGACGGAACGGAAAGGGGAATCGTGAAGGCGGACAAAACAACGGCGAAGGAAGGACAAAGCGTCTCGCTTGAGATTTCAATCAAAAGCGGCTATGAATTGATTTTGCTTGACGTAGTGGACGCCAACGGTTCGTTTGTAACGCTTGAAGGAAGCGGAACGGAAAGAACGTTCAAAATGCCCGCGCAAAATGTTGAAGTAAAGCCGGTCATTGTCGCCTTTGCCACGACAGGCGAATACAAAGACGAAGGAAACGATCTTGTGTCCTTTGGACTGTGGCCGCAAACAAAAAAAGCTGACGGCCTTGCCGTGTACGAAAGAGCGTCCAAGACCGAGGGCTGCTTTACCTACTGCAGGGGCGACGACGGCCAATGGTATTACAAATTTAAGGACGAATGGTTTAAGGTTGAGCGTGTGTTCTGGCGCGTCCTTGAGACGGATTCGAGCGGACAAAAGTTCTTGCTTGCGGAAAAGATTTTGTTCGCAAAGGCGTATGACTCGACTGGCAACATTATATATGAATATTCCGAAATCCGAAAGTGGCTCAACGGAAACTCCTCTTCCGGCAGCGCAAGCGACTATGGCGGAGCGCCAGGCTTTTTGCAGACGGCCTTTACTGCGGACGAGCAAAAGTCAATTGCGGACACAAGCGTCGCAAATGACGATGCTTCGACTCTTCCTGTAGAGTTTGACACTTTTTCAGCCGAAGAAATGGCGAATTGGAGTCCTAACGGTTATACAACCGGGACCACGACCGATAAAATTTTCTTGCTCAGCATAAACGAAGCCACTAGGACCGAATATGGCTTTGGCCATTACGACGACACAACAATCGCCAAGCGCGTAAAAACTCCGGTTGACTTTTGCGCCAAAGAAGACGGGGCAAGAGCCGGACAGTGGTCTTTGCGCTCTCCTGCCTCCCAACGACATGTTAACCAAATTCAGATTGTTTTTTGGGATGGCTCTATTCTTATGTCTGGTGTTACAGCAACGCACGGCGTTGTTCCAGCCTTGCGCGTAAAAAATACTCCGTGAGAGCGGCCGCGTGAATAGCGCCCCATCGCCACGCTTTAATTCCATTGAATTTAATTAAAAAATTTAATATAATTATTCCCCATGAAAAAGACTGGCTCACAGATAATTTGCGAACTTTTAAAGGCTCATAAAATCACGACCGTTGCGGGAATTCCGGGCGGCTCGATTTTGCCGCTTTACGACGAATTGGCGCGCAGCGGAATCAAGCATGTCCTTGTCCGCCAGGAACAGGCTGCCGGTTTCATCGCGCAGGGAATGGCTAGAACTTCAGGAAAGCCTGCCGTTTGCATGGCCACCAGCGGTCCTGGCGCCATGAACCTTTTGACAGCCATTGCCGACGCCCGCTGCGACTCAATTCCGATTATCGCGATTACAGGACAAGTGAACCTTTCCATGATTGGAACGGACGCTTTCCAGGAAGCAGACACCTTTGGCCTTTCGTTCCCGATTACAAAGCACAGCATGATGGTGAAGAGCGCCGCCGAGCTTTTGACTGCGATTCCAAAAGCCTTTGAAATCGCAACGACTGGGCGTCCTGGTCCTGTCTTGATTGACGTTCCGAGAAACGTTCAGCTTGAGGAAGTTGAATTTTCCTCTTGGCCAAAAATTTCTTCGGCAAAAAAAGAAGTCCGCTTTCACACAAGCAAAAAGGACATCCCTTCAAGAGTAAAAGCGATTTTT
>JAILDQ010000006.1 GCA_024689365.1 Treponema sp.
ACGCGCTTGAGCCACTTTCCGTACTGAACGTAAAAGGGCTTGTCGATTCCAAGCTCCGCTCTCAAAGCGGCCATTTGCTCCTCTTGGAATTTATTGTCGCTCGCGGAATTTTTGGGAGCGCCGCCCTCGCCTTGGGCGCCAGCCATAATTTGCTGGGTCATCATTTGGTCAACGATGTCGCCGGGAGCCAACTCCATTAAGGCGAACATTGTCAAACCCAACAAAAAGAGCAAGGCGAGCATCGTCAAAAAACGCCCGGCAATGAAAGAAAGCAAGGGCGAAGCTCCTTTGAATTTTTTCCAAGGAAGGAAAATAAAATAAAACAGGCTTTTTGCAAATGACGGCGCCTTCATCTTCAATCCCTTCCGTTATACTTTAACGCAAGCATCGTCAGGTCGTCAAACTGCGGCGCGTCTCCGACAAATTCATCCACTTGGGAGCGAACGATTGGAAGCAGTTCCTTTGGCGTTGCAGACGGCTCAATGTTAAGGGCTTGAAGCAAACGATCCATGCCGAACAATTCTTGACTTGCGTTTGTGGCTTCTGGAACTCCGTCTGTGTAAACAAAAAGCGTGGCGCCTTTTTGAAGCGTGAATTGGTATTCTTCGTAATTAAGGTTTTCCATTCCCGCCAAAACAAATCCGTGCTTGTCCTTATAAAACTCAAAGGCGCCGTTTGCCTGTCTTATCGCCGGCAATTCGTGGCCTGCGTTTGCCGCGGTCACAATGCCTGTGTTCAAATCCAAAATGCCAAGCCAAACGGTTACAAAAAGGCTGGCCTCGTTTCCTTCGCACAACTGATTGTTGGCGTCATGCAAAACTTGCGCGGGAGAAGGAATATTTCCAGAAAGCGCCCTGTTTTTTATAATTGTTTTTGATATGACCATAAAAAGCGAAGCCGGGATTCCTTTTCCAGAAACGTCCGCAATAACAAGCGCCAAGTGGTCTGGGTCCACAAAGAAGAAGTCGTAAAAATCACCGCCAACCTCTTTTGCAGGATTCATCGAAGCGAAAAGGTCAAAGTCCGTTCTTTCGGGGAAGCCCGGAAAAATGTGCGGCAGCATGTCGTTTTGAATTTGAGCGGCAACGTTTAGGTCAGCGGAAATTCGCTCGCGTTCCGCGGTTTCGTCAAGCAATTTTTGCATATACCTTTTTGTTTCGGCGGCCATGTCAATCAATGAATTTGAAAGGCTTTGAATTTCGTCTTGGGTTGTGATTTTTGGGTCGTCAAACCAAAGGCTTTTCACGTCGTCGCCGCTCGCTTTTGAAACAAAGTCAAAGGCGGATTTTTGCAAATCCTTTAGCGGACGAATCACTCTGCGCTTAAGCCACAAAGTCAAAATCAAGACAAAAATGGCTCCCAACAAAATGCTGGCCGCGCAGACCACAATCGGGAACACACGCATCGTCGCCTCAATGTCAGTCATGTTTATGTCAACGCTCATGACGCCCAAAGGCTTTCCGGCGGAATTTCGGACAATTAAAGAAGTTGAGAAAACGTATCCCCATTCAGTGTTGTTTGGAAAGAACCAATAGTCGCCAGGCTTGCTGTTCTTGTAAAAGTCCAAATATTTTTTTGCGATATTCGGCGGAAATTCCGTGCCGGTCAATTTTCCTAAGAAAACAGGCTTCTCGCCGCGAGCCGCGTAACCTTGGTAATCATCAAGGGTGTTTCCAGTGCAAATGTATTTCATATTGTCAACTTGGTTTTCGTTCAACGGCTCAATCATATAAAGCCAAGTAACGTTAGTCGCGCTTTTCACGTAATCCAAACGGGCGCGAAGTTTTTTTAAGGCATCGCCTTCCTTTTGACTCGCAATTTCTTTTTCAACCGCATTCCAGTCAAAATCAGAAACGGCAAGTTTGAGCGCGGCCACTTCGTAGCGCTTGTAGCTTTTTATCATTCCTTTGTAATAAGTTATGTAGCCGATAAGACCGACACAAAGCGAAAGGGCCAGCGTAAAGAGAATGACGGCAAAGTCCAAGCTTCTTCCCAATTTCTTTTTTGTTTTTCCAACAGAGTCTTCCATCGCAATCACCTCTTTTTCTTAGTGAGATTTATCATAAAATGAGTCAAACACAAAAACGACAAAACAATGGCAAAAAGCGCGGTTGAGGCAAAAAGATTTTTAGATAAAAACACAAGGCCTATAACCGCAGGGCCAAAAGACTGGCCGATAAAATCCGTAAAGTTGAAGATTCCCATCGCTTGTGGAACCCCGAACTTTTCGCATTCAGACAACATTGAGAATTGAACCTGTTGAACCGACCTGCCAAAACCGTTCGCCAAGCCAAGAATGAAAATAGCCGCGAGCAAGCCAAAAAAATTTCCGCTGGCAGCGTAAAGCAAAACGGCCGCGGCGCTCAACAAAATCGAAACGTATGGACTTAAGGGCCCTGTTTTTTGAGTCACCCATTTTGTCAAACCGTTTCCCAAATAAATCGCGAAAATTGAATAAAGCATCATCAAGACGGCAACCATGACTTCGCTCAAACCGTTCAAGTCTGAATACAAGGGCAAGTAATAATAAACAAAGCTTCCCATCAAGGCAAAGGGCGCTTGAATGCAAAGAATGAAAGTCCAAACGCGGCGATGCCTCAAAAAGTCAAAAAGCTCTTTTTGCCTTCCTTTTTGGAAATTTTCTTTTTGGCCGTCCTTGTCTTGGCCCTGATCCAAATTCAAGCTTTTCCAAAAAGCAAAGAACAGCAAGGCCGAAAGCAGCCACATTACAGAAACCAAAGGAAAAATCAAATGGCGGCCAATGTTTGAAGCCAAGGCGGCGCCAAAAAGCATTCCAAAATTTATTCCGGAAACCTGAGCCGCGTTGTAGGCCGCGTAACCCGAAGTCCTGTTCTTTGCGTCAGGAATTTTTGAAACCATCAAATACATTGAATTGGTCGTAAGGCCAACGCCAATTCCGTCAATGAACAAAGCGATAAAAAGCAAAAGGTATGAAGTTGGAAAAACGAAAATAATCAAATTGCTCGCGGCCGACAAAAGGGTTCCCAAAGCGACGATTTTTTTGCAACCCGCGCGCCTAATCATTCCTTCGCAAAAAAGCGCCATCAAACCGATGATAAGAAGGTTCACGGAAATCGGAAGCGCGGCGGCGAAGTTTCCGGCATTTTTGCCCAAAGATTCCAAGGCGCCCTTTGCGATTACCATCGGCAAAAAAGTTGTCGTCATATTGTAGGCGGCAAAAAGCGCGAAGACCATCAAGCGAATGTAATAATGGGGAAAGGCCTTTTGAGTTTTTTCGCCGAGCGCTTTTTTTTGCTCCATTTCCATTTGAGCCTGCGACTTTGAAAGAATGTATGAAAGGGCTTCGCCCATCGCAAGCCAAACAAAAATCAAGGTGACGACGATTCCAAGCAAAACGTTTCGCTTCATGCCGTTGATTTGATCAACCAGCATAAAGTTTTCCGTCATCACAGAAACAACGCCGCAAACCCTGCCTTCATCGCTCACGACGGGAACGGAAACGTAAGTATAGGAAGCGGAAGTGTCGTCCTTGCTGGAACTGACGGAACGGGCGTTTTGGTAAATCATTTTTATTTCTTCCGCTTCGCCAGGAGTAACGGGAAAATAAGTTCCAATCGCTTGGTCAAGGAACGCGCAAGCGTAAACGCCGCGTTTTTCGTCATACTTAAAAATATCGCAGTAAACGTTTTTGTTGATTTCCAAGCGGGAATCAATGACGCTTTCCATATTTGAAATCATCTGCCTGTATTCGCCGGAAGCGAAGTCCGCCGCGCAGTCAATCGAATCAAGGGTTTTTGGCCTGATTGAGTTGGCGACCGAATAAGCCATGTTTTCCATTTGCGCCAAAATTTGCGTCCGCATGACTTTTGAAAATTCCGCGGTAAGCCTGAACGTTATTGTGGCCGCGACAGCGATGACAATAATCGCAACATAAACACTGATTCGCTGAATGACTTTCATCTTGCTCTTGAAGAAAGAAACGATTGTCGCGGCTACGATATACAAAGCGCACAAAAGGAAAAGGACAAATATTGCAAAAAGAAGGACTTCTTTTTTGAGCATCTGTGGATTTTTTTTAGGATTGGTCAATCTAGAAAAAGCGATTGGCGTTACGGTCACAGCCCCGGAATCCTCAAGGACTAGGCGCTTTTTTCCGCTCTGCAAATCCAATTCCATAACGCTGCTTGAATAAAGGTCTGAATACAAAAGCTTTCCAGGACTTGAAGGCTCAATCCAGTTAGGATATTCGTCATTCTCGGCTTTGTAAAGAATGCGGACTTTT